>NZ_JBFLKW010000004.1:0-166830 GCF_040743205.1 Corynebacterium sp. 045007 | reverse complement strand
GAAAGTCAAACCAACGACTCCCAGCGGCTAACCGCACGAAAACATTTCCCCCACATCAGCCAACCAAACACATAAACTGCCTGGCCACGCTGACCCCCGAATACATTACACACACCCCACCAAAGACACAAAACCCCAGGTAGATGGATATGAACTAGCGTTTTGCCTGTGGAGTAGAACGATTCATTAGGACCGACAGTCCCCACACCGTGACGAAAGCCGGGAGCTTTCGCTCATCGCTACCACCTTTGTTTCGGCTTCTATGCTCCCTTTAAAACAACCAAAGCTCCGGACTGACCAAGAGTCAATGATTCTGAAATCATCAATCCCCTAGCCTGCCCGGAGCCTTAGCCCAGCTACCTAAAAAGAATCAAGCTGCATAAACACCAATTAATCGAGAGATCAGCAGCGCGCCTACACAAAGACCAACCAGCACTTACACGAACTTCACACCAGCAAAGTTCTTCTTGCCGCGGCGCAGTACAATCCACTTGCCATGCAGCAGGTCCTCAGCAGAAGGCTCCCACGCTTCGTCCTCGATGCGCTGGTTATTGGCGTACGCGCCGCCTTCCTTAATGGTGCGGCGTGCCTCGCCCTTCGACTTGGCAAGACCCGCAGCGACGAGAAGGTCGACAACAGTTCGCGGCTCGCCCTCAGCGATCTCCGCAACCTCAGTCTCGGAGACGGCGCCCGCCAGGGTGGCCTCGTCCAGCTCGGTCAGCTCAGCGCGGCCAAACAGGGCCTGCGCTGCCAGCTCAACAGCCTTGGTGGCCTCTTCGCCGTGGACCAGGTTGGTCATCTCCTGCGCCAGACGACGCTGCGCCTCACGCTTGAACGGACGCTCCGCAACAGCAACCTCGTACTCCGCGATTTCCTCCTGAGACAGGAAGGTGAACCAACGCAGGTAGTCAATAACCACCGAGTCACCCGCGTTGAGGAAGTACTGGTACCAGGAGTACGGCGAGGTCTTTTCAGCGTCCAGCCACAGCTTGCCGCCACCGGTAGACTTACCGAACTTCTGACCCTGCGCATCGGTCACCAGTGGCGCGGTCAGGCCGTGCACCTTGGCGCCGTCGATACGCCTGTTCAAATCGACGCCAGAGACGATGTTGCCCCACTGATCGCCGCCGCCAATCTGCAGCACGCAATCGTAGTTGCGGCGCAGCTGCACGTAGTCGTTGGACTGCAGCAGCATGTAGGAAAACTCGGTGTAGGAGATACCGTCAGACTCGAGGCGACGCTTCACAGTGTCGCGATCGAGCATGGTGTTGAGGGAGAAGTTCTTGCCGACATCGCGAAGGAAGTCAATGACGGACATGTTCATAGTCCAGTCCGCATTATTGACCATTGTCGCCGGGGCATCGCCCTCAAAGTCAATAAAACGACGCAGCTGGCCCTTGATGGCCTCCAGGTTGTGCTCAATGGCGTCTTGGCTGAGCATCGAACGCTCACCGACATCACGCGGATCGCCGATGAAGCCCGTGGCGCCACCGGCCAGCGCAATTGGGTGGTGACCGGCCAGCTGGAAACGACGCAGCATAATCATCGGAACCAGGTGGCCCGCGTGCAGCGAATCGCCAGTTGGGTCAAAACCGCAATACAGAGTAATGGGGTTTTCGCACGCCTCGCGCAGCGCTTCAACATCGGTGGACTGATTAATCAGGCCACGCCACTGTAGTTCGTCGATAATGTTCTGTTCAGTCACGTCCCCTATCGTAACGTCTCGCTTGCCGACGTTCACCGCGAGGGTGACCTAGAACTCCTCAACGGCCTTCTTGTGGCGACGATAGGCTGAGACGGAATCGTCCGGAAGCCACAGCCGCCACGGCCGATTCGCCGCTCGCCGAACGCCCACACGCGGGCCTGCGTGGACATCTTTATCCGGGTTGATGCTCTCTGGCTGCGCCACGAACACGCGTGACGACGGATCCAGCGCATCTGCCCCATAGTCATTTAAGTCAAGGCCAAGCGCCTGACCAACGTTGCCCGGACCACGTCCGAGACCCGCAACCGCAGGTTTTTCACCGCGGCGACGGCGCACCGCATCCAGGCCCTGCTCAATGCGTACGGAGCGGACTAATACTCCCCCACCCGTGCCGTCCGTAGCGCTGGTGATATTGGCACAAAAGTGGATGCCGTAGGAGCGGTAGATATACCAATGTCCCGCCGGGCCAAACATGGCGCGATTGCGTGCGGTTGGCCCCATGAAACAATGCGCGGCCGGGTCGGGATAGCGCTGGTCAACTGGGCCACCATAGGCCTCGACCTCCGTGATGGTGGCGATAACATCCTCAGCGGGGATTACAATTACGCAGCCGAGCAGCGTCTGCGCAGCCTCAATGGGAGCTCCCGACAGCACAGTGCGGTCGAGGGCGCTGTAGCCGTCGGGAAGCGGGAAAGGCAATTACTTGTCCCAGGCGATAGCTTCGTCGGAAAGCATGACCGGAATGCCTTCGTCGATGCGGTAGGCGATCTTCAGGCGAGGATTGACCAGCACCTGCTCATCTTCGAGGTATTCAAGCGGCCCCTTGTCACGCGGGCATGCGAGGATTTCAAGGAGTTTCGGATCAAGGCTCATAGTCCACTACCTTACCGAACTGAATTGCCAGGGTGTCACGCTGACCTTCCAAAGCAATCAGGTTGTCCTGACCGATTGCATCCTGGATCTTCTGAACCGCGGAATGCAGCAGGTCGATGGATTCCCGAGCCGGATTCTCGGCTTTGTGACGCAATCGCTCCGGGACCGCGAGGTAGGAGTTGACTGTCTGCGGCAAGTACTCCTGGATAATGCCGCCGATGACTACCTTCTGCTCGGGATAATCTTTGAGATACTTCCACTCGCTCAGGACGGATTCCAGCGTCGCACCCAGGTCATTTGCGGCGTTGCCAAGAGCTTCGCCAGGCTGGGCATCGAAAAGCCTGCCCAATGTCCGGTGAAGATTCCTACGCAGCTCAGATGGATTGAGCGGGCGACGCTGTGGGACCTCAGGCTTCGGCGCCGAGCTAACGGACTTCTGAGCCCCTTTGCTCTGCCTCGGCAACAAAGCAACCGACGCGCCCCAGGCGGCAATCGCAACAACCGGCCACAGGAAACCAAGCCCCACGGTCAGGTGCAGCAGCACGACGGCGATGGCAAGGATGAGCCCGACAATGTTAGCGGGACTGTTGAGAAAGCCACCGCCAGAGGAAGTGCCAGAGGAAGTACCGGAGGATTTACTGGTAGCCACGAATCTCCTTGAACACATCAGCAAGCTCGGTCTCACGGGATTCAAAGACCTTACCACCGGTCAGATTCGCAAGTTCCTGCATTTCTCCCGGATCCGCCTCGCCATAGCGGATGACGAATACCGGCGGCAGATTCCCGCCCTTGGACTGGTAGAAATCACGGAATTCCGCAAAGCTTTTGCCCGACGTTACCTGACCATCGGTCAACACCACGATGGACGGGATGGAGTTCTTATCCGAGCTGCCGAGAAGGTCGAAGGCTTGAATCAGTGCGTCGTAAAGCGCGGTCTCGCCCTCTGCGTACAGACCATCGACGGCGGCGGTGAGCTGCGCGCGCGATTCCGGGCCGTCAATTGTCGTGGTCGTGGGCTCGCCGACGCTCGTACTGAACGGCAGGATCGTCGCGATCTCACGGTTTCGCAGTCCCACGCTTCCCGTTTCGGTGCGTGCACTGCCGTCGACGATTGCGCGCATTGTCGCCTGTAGATCAGCGATGCGCTCACCGAACATTGAACCGGAGGTGTCGAGAACGAAGACCGACTCTCCGGGCACGCGCAGGTCATTGTTGTAAGCCTCAATGAGGCGGTCCGTGACGGCGCGATCGCCCGGGAACGGCAGCTCGATAATGACGCTGTTGGTCATGCTTTCCGGCAGGTTGGCGTCATCGGAGACCGGGCGCAGGAAGTGATCGGCGAGAACCTGTGAGTTCGCTTCCAGCCACTGCCCGAGAGCCTCCGTCTGCCGCGCGGCGAGATCATTAGCGGGCTGTGCTAGCGGCGTCAGCGGGTAATCCGCACTGATGACGCCGTCGCTCGGAACAACAACTTCCAGGTCAGCGCCCTCTTTATTCATCTGCTGCAACACAGCTTCATAGTTGATGAGCGCATCGACGGAGTCCGACTCATCCAGGAACTTGTCACGCAGCCACCCCGACGAACCCGAGGTCATCTTCTGCCCCTCGAAGAACTTCTGCAGTTCAGGCGTGGTGCGGTTGATATCCCCCGTAGTCAGCGCCGATCCGGTGTCGGCGAACGCGGTCGCAACCGACACCACACCGGAAAAGCCCGAGTTCGATTCCGCGGGGTTGGTCATGCCGTAGGTCAATTTGCCTGACGACGCAGCCTCCGCGATCTCAGCCCACGTCGGCTGCTTGGTATCCCAACCGAGCTCCCGAGCCTTCGCCGAATGGATACCAAAGGCTACCGGCGAGGTGGCGACTTTCTTGGCTTCGCCCAGCTTGTCAGCCCCACCGAGCAGATCAACGTACCGGTTGGTAGCAAACCAAGTGGCATCAAATTGGTTGTCGAATTCGTCTGCGACAAGGGCGTGGCTGTTCTTCACGGTGCCGTCGACAAGCTCGAGGTTAATCGTAAAACCGAGGTCGTCGGAGGCCTTTTGCATCAGTGGCTGGAGCTCTGCAAGCTCCGTGGCCCCGGCGATACGCATGGTCGAGCCCTTGAGGTCAGAATCGACGTCGACTTTGTTGGTCTTCTCCTCGTCGGAGCCCAGCGGCAGGTTCAGGCCACCGTCGGAGCAGGCCGCGACAGCGAAGATGCCGAGCACACCGACGAGGCCAAGAAGCATTTTGCGGAGGGCAGTTGGTGCCTTATCCATGTTCATTCGATCCATGTTCATTCGGCTTTACCCCTCTTCCGTTTCCGGCCTCGGAGGGCTCTGGTATCCACGGGAAACACCCTCAATAAGCTGCTCGAGGATGTCGAAACTCGGCGGATCAATGGAGTCCACAAAATCGGTGGAGACCTCCTGGCCCGTCTTCAACTGCGTCTGGAATTCCTCCATCGCCTCAGGCTGGCTGGAGCGGTAACCGTGCTTGGCCGCCAGCTTCTGAAGCTCAGGGTCTTCGGCGAGGAGCCGTGCGACCGCAGCTCCATTGTCGTTAAAGCCCAGCGCCACGTGAGTACTCAGAATCGTCGGCGATGGATACGCCAGGCGCATTTCCGGCTTCAACCGGCTGTTCGGGGCACTGTTCTCCCCCAGGAACTGCGACTCGTAGACCATCACCATTGGCTTTGACCCGACACCCTGCGAGAGGTAGTCCGAAAATGGCCCAGCTGATGAGGATTCCGTGTACCCCTGGCCGGTGAACAGCGGGGTGAGCTCTGGCAAGACCGCATTAACCTGCCCATTGTCGGACACAATCCGGCCTTCATTGGTAATCCAAGACATGAGCGACAAGTACATTGCGGCCGAGCTCGACGAACGAATGTCAGTCGTGGACATCTGCACCGTGCGCGGCGACGGATAATCGTTCTCCGCGAAGTCACGCCAGCGGACATTGTCGTGCTGCATCGTGGCCAGCGCCGCCATATCTACCTGCCACGTATTGCCCTGTTGGCGAGCAACATTTTCCCGCGCCAATGCCTGCAAGATGTTGTCGAAAGTAGCGATCGCCATCGGTGTGTAGAAGACGTCGTACCGCTCAGCGCCGCTCATTTTCTCGGCAATTTTCTCCGCTGCCGGTGCCGACGACGGGAATGCCAAGTCGAAGGAATCCAGATCCACATCCGTGGCCATCCGACGCGAACCCGCCGTCTTTACTTCCACCACATAGCCGTGAGAGGCAAGAACCTTCTGGACCTCTTTGTCTTCGAAGAAGGGCTTCTTCTCAGAGCCAACAATCGCCTTGACGACGGTCTTTTCACCACCGAAGAAATCACGGTTTCCTCCGGAGCTGCCACCAGAAAAACCTGGAATACTACCGCCACGACCGACATAGACTGCAACAGCCGCGATGACAATCAAAATGACTGCAAGAATTGCCCCCGGGCCCATGCACCCTTTCTTGCTACCACTCTGATTTTTATTTTTATCCCGTGAGCTGCGATTTCCACCGCTCGACCGCGTACTTTCCACCATGAAATTATGGTAAGAGACCCGGACAAACCTGGCAACAGATATAGAAATAATCAGTAATCTGCGTCACTTCAGGGGCACCCTGGCATTACTGGGTTACTGACGGCGGCGGGTCGATCCGAGTTACTGACTGCGTTTATGACTGGCGGCGGCGGGTCGAGCCGAGTTACTGACTACGTTTATGACAAAAATGGCCCGAAAAATGGCCTGAAAGTGTCATAAACTTACACAGTTTCACATTTGCAGCCCGTATTCGCACGTGGAGCCCGTAATTTTTCGGGTGGCCAGTTATCGGGTTGATAGTTACCGGGTCATCAGTTGTCGGGTTGCTGGTTTTTCTACTCCCCCCCCCGGGCTGTAAAAAATCGGCGTGCGGTCGATTGACCGCACACCGATTAATTAGCTGCGTTAGCTGGGCTAGCAGGTTTGCTAGCTCTAGCAGCTTTAGCCGCGAACCGGCTTTTCAGCCCACTGCTTCAGCTCGGTATTCTTCTCGTCAACGCGAGCGAGCTGCTCTGCAACACGGACACCCGCGGTGCCGCCGCGAGTATCGCGGGAAGCGACAGCACCGTCAATAGTCAGCACTTCACGGACCTTCGGAGTCAGTGCCGGGTGGACACCGGCGAGGTCCTCGTCGGAAAGCTCGTCCAGACCGATACCGCCCTTGGACTCTGCGATGCGGACACACTGGCCGGATGCCTCGTGAGCGTCGCGGAACGGTACGCCCTCGCGGACCAGCCACTCAGCCAAGTCCGTGGCCAGGGTGTAGCCAGCCGGAGCGAGCTCGCGCAGACGGTCTTCGTGGAAGGTCAGCGTTGCCACTAGACCGGTCAAAGCCGGAAGCAGTAGGGTTAGCTGCTCGACCGAGTCCACCAGAGGCTCCTTGTCCTCCTGGAGGTCGCGGTTGTAGGCCAGCGGCTGAGCCTTCAGCGTGGCCATGAGCCCTGCAAGATTACCGATCAGGCGACCGGTCTTACCGCGGGTCAGCTCTGCCACGTCCGGGTTCTTCTTCTGCGGCATGATGGAGGATCCAGTCGACCAGGCATCAGCCAGAGTGACGTAACCGTACTCCGGGGTGGCCCAGTAGATGATTTCCTCTGCCAGGCGAGACATGTCCACGGCAATCTGGGCGAAGACGAATGCCGCCTCAGAGGCGAAGTCACGCGAAGAAGTGCCGTCAATGGAGTTGTCCGTGGCAGAGTCGAAGCCGAGCTCTTCAGCAATGGCTTCCGGATCCAAGTGCAGCGAGGACCCTGCGAGCGCACCAGAACCGTACGGGGACACAGCCAGTCGACGGTCGAGATCGCGGATGCGGTCCAGATCGCGCAGCAGCGGATGCGCGTGAGCCAGCAACTGGTGGGCCAGCAATACCGGCTGCGCTGCCTGGGAGTGGGTCTTGCCCGGCATGATGGCATCCGGATGTGCCTTGGACTGAGCCACCAGGGCGGCAACCAGGTCAGTGACATCCAGTGCAACGCCGCGCACGGCATCGCGCAGCCACATGCGGAACAGAGTTGCCACCTGGTCATTACGGGAACGACCAGCGCGCAGGCGACCGCCGACCTCCGGGCCGACGCGATCAATCAGACCGCGCTCCATAGCACCGTGGACGTCCTCATCTGTCGGCTCTGGACCAAATTCGCCGGAGGCAACGTCGCGACCGAGCTGATCAAGGCCTTCGATCATGGTGTCAAAGTCGGCATCGCTGAGCAGCCCACGGGCATGCAGCACTCGGGCGTGGGCCTTGGACGCAAGAACGTCGTAAGGCGCGAGCACCCAGTCAAAATGGGTGGACTTGCTCAATGCGGCCATCGCCTCGGACGGGCCACCGGCAAAGCGGCCGCCCCACAGGGAGCCTTCGTTGGTACCGTGCTTTTCGACCATTGTCTTTTCCAATAGGCCTTTCGCTCTAGTCGCTCTGGAGAATCTTTACAGTTTGAAGTCGCGCTTTGCGGCCATCTTCGAGGACAGGCCGTGCAGCTCGACAAAACCGCGAGCCAGGGTCTGGTCGAAGGTGTCGCCCTCGTCGTAGGTAGCCAGGTTGAAGTCGTACAGCGAGGTGTTCGAACGACGACCGTTGACGTTGCAGTGACCTGCGTGCATGACCATGCGGATGTCACCGGAAACGCCCTTCTGGGACTCCTCGATGAAGGCATCCAGCGCGCGCTTCAGCGGCGAGAACCACAGGCCGTCGTAGACCAGGTTGGCCCACTCGCCCTCGACCTGGCGCTTGTAACGAGCCAGCTCACGCTCAACGGTGACGTCCTCGAGCGCTGCGTGTGCGGTCATGATGGCAATTGCGCCCGGAGCCTCGTAGATCTCGCGGGACTTAATGCCGACCAGGCGGTCTTCAACCATGTCCAGACGACCGATGCCCTGAGCACCAGCGCGGCGGTTCATCTCTTCGATGGCCTCAAGCACGGAAACCTTCTTGCCGTCGATGGCAGTCGGCTTACCGTCCTCGAAGGAGATGATGACCTCGTCCGGGGAGCTGAAGTTCAGGGTCGGATCCTCGGTGTACGCGTAGACATCCTTGGTCGGTGCGTTCCACAGGTCCTCCAGGTAGCCGGTCTCAATGGCGCGACCGAAGAGGTTCTGGTCAATGGAGAACGGAGAGGACTTGGACTGCTCAATTGGCAGACCCTTCTCCTCAGCGAAGGCAATAGCCTTGTCGCGGGTCCAAGCGAAGTCACGAGCCGGTGCAATAATCTTCAGATCCGGGGCGGTGTTAGCGAAACCAACCTCGAAACGGACCTGGTCATTGCCCTTACCGGTGCAGCCGTGTGCGACGTGAGTGCCACCAAACTCCTCTGCGGCCTTCGCCATGTGCTTAACAATCAGCGGGCGCGACAGTGCGGAAACCAGCGGGTACTGCTTCATGTAGAGACCATTGGCCTTAATGGTCGGCAGGCAGTACTCCTCGGCGAACTCGTCCTTAGCGTCGACAACGACAGCTTCGACAGCGCCGGCGTCCAGAGCGCGCTGACGCACGGACTCCATGTCCTCGCCGCCCTGTCCGACATCGATGGAAACTGCGACGACCTCGCCGTCGGTCATTTCCTTGAGGTACGGAATAGCAACGGTGGTGTCGAGGCCACCAGAGTAAGCAAGAATAACCCGGTTGGTCATAGGGTAAGCGCTCCTTTAATCGGTGCTTTAAAGCATTTCGTGGAATAGTTTACTGGTTCGTTCCGGCGGCTAGACGCTGGGCTAGGTCAGCGCCGGAAAGTGGTTCTCTAGCCAGGCACATTACGGTGTCATCTCCCGCAATTGTGCCAACGATTTCTTTGAGTCCCGCACGGTCAATCACACTGGCTAGATACTGTGCGGCTCCCGGTGGTGTACGCACAACCGCGATGGTGCCCGAATGATCAATGGAGACCAGCAGCTCGTCTAAAACGCGCCGCATCCTGGCCACTGCCCCGCTGGAGACAGCGAGTGCATCTTCGACGATGGAATACCGCGAACCGTTGGCTCCATCGCGAATCTTTCGGGCTCCCAGCTCATCGAGGTCTCTGGACAACGTCGCCTGCGCAATCTCAATGCCTTCGTCGGCAAGCAGCTCGACGAGCTGAACCTGACTGGACACGTGATGCTGCGCCAGCAGGTCAGCGATGCGCGTCTGCCTAGCTGTGCGAGAACCTGGTTGTGCTGCGGTCATGACCTTACTGCCTCTCCACCAGCCAGGTCAGCAACGCCTTCTGAGCGTGCATGCGGTTTTCCGCCTCGTCGAAGACTACCGACTGCGGGCCATCGATGACCTCGGCGGTAACTTCGTTGCCGCGGTATGCCGGCAGGCAGTGCAGGAAGATGGCATCCTCATTTGCCTTGGCCATCAGCTCAGCGTTGACCTGGTACGGCAGGAACGGAGTACGACGATCCAAGCCGTCGTTCTCCTGCCCCATGCTGACCCAGGTATCGGTGATGACAACGTCGGCACCGGCAATGGCCTCATCGACGTCCGCGGTCACGGACACGACCGCTCCGGTCTGTTCCGCGACCTTCTTGGCACGGTCGACGTAGACCTGCTCCGGCTGGAAGTCCTCCGGTGCACAGATGGTGACGTCCAGACCTGCGGTGGCGAAGCCCACAAGGTAGGAGTTGGCCATGTTGTTGGCACCATCGCCGAAGTACACAGCCTTCTTGCCACGCAGTCCCGTCTGGCCTTCCTCCGGGCACTTGTGCTCGATGATGGTCTGCAGGTCAGCGAGAATCTGGCACGGGTGGAACTCGTCGGAAAGCGCATTGACAATCGGCACCGTCGCGGTCTCAGACATGGCCTCCAGCCCTGACTGCGCGTAGGTGCGCCAGACAATTGCCGAGACAAAGCGGCTGAGCACAGCAGCGGTGTCCTGGTAGGTTTCGCCCTTGCCCATCTGCGAGTTACCGGTTTCGACCACAATCGCGTTGCCGCCCAGAGCTGCGATACCAGCGTCGAAGGAGAAACGGGTACGAGTCGACGTCTTGTCGAACAGCACCGCAACCGACTGTGGCCCCTCAAACGGACGTCGGGAGTACGGCGCTACCTTCAGCTCTGCAGCCAACTGCAGCACCTCAGCCTGCTCCTGTGGAGTCAGGTCATCATCGGCGAGAAAATGACGGAGCATCAGTTTCTAATTCCTTCCTTTGTTGGCGACAGCCTCAACGGCGTCGTTCAGGCAGGCATCAATCAACTCGACGGCGCGGTTGACTTCCTCATCGCTGAGGTTCAACGGCGGCACAATACGCAGCACATTCGCCTGCGGAGCGTTCAGAATGACACCACGTTCATAACCGGCGTTAACCGCTTCCTTCGCCAGGTTCTCGCGCAGCACCAGTCCAAGCATGAAGCCGCGACCACGCACGTGATCGACATGGCTTAACGACGCGAGCTTGCGAGCCAGGACCTTGCCCTTCTCGGTGACTCGATTGAGCAGCTTTTCTTCTTCCAGCGTCTCGATGACGGCCAGGCCGGCAGCGGCACAGACCGGATTGCCACCAAAGGTGGTGCCGTGCGCACCAGGAGTAAACAGTTCCGCTGCGCGGCCGTTGGCGATGACAGCACCCAGCGGCAGGCCGCCGCCGAGGCCCTTGGCCAGCGTCATGACATCCGGCACGATGCCATCGTGCTGGTGGGCAAACCACTGGCCGGTACGGCCAATGCCGGTCTGTACTTCGTCGACAATCATGAGGACGTCGAATCGCTTGGTCAGTTCGCGGACGGCAGCGAGGTACCCCTCTGGCGGTGCGACCACGCCGGTCTCACCCTGAATTGGTTCCAGAATCACCGCAGCGACACCCAACGGATCGGATTCGATGGTCTTGGTGAGGAAGTCAATGTCACCGTAGGGCACGAACTCGACTCCACCCGGCATCGGTTCGAACGGAGTGCGCTTGTCCGGCTGGCCGGTCATGGCAAGTGCGCCCATGGTACGGCCGTGGAACCCGTGGTGGGTAGCGATAATGCGATTGCGCCCCGTCAACCGCGCCAGCTTGAACGCGGCCTCATTGGCCTCGGTGCCGGAATTGCAGAACATAATCCGGGTGTCATCAGTGTCCCAGCCAGTGAGCTCAATGAGCTTCTCGCCCAGTGCCAACGGTGGCTCAGAGGCGAAAATGTTGGACACGTGCCCCATCGTGGAAATCTGCTTGGACACAGCTTCCACGATGGCCGGATGTGCGTAACCCAACGCGTTGACTGCAATACCGGCGAGCAGATCCAGGTATTCCTTGCCCTCGGAATCCGTGACAATAGCGCCCTTACCCTGCACAAGCTCAATGCGCGGCGTGCCGTAATTGTTCATCATCGTGTGTTGCCACTGCTGCTTGAAGTCGCTCATGTCGTCTTTCGACCTGCCTAACGTGTGTAGCTAAATTCTTGTCAGTCTTTTCTGCCTTATCCGGGCTCTACCATTGTGCCGATACCGCCGGAAGTCATCAGCTCCAGCAGCACCGAGTGTGGCTGGCGGCCGTCGATAACGTGGGCTGCAGGCACTCCCCGATCTACTGCGTTCAGGCAGGACTCCATCTTCGGAATCATTCCGGAATCCAGCGTCGGAAGGATTTCTCGCAGATGCGAAGTGGAAATCCTCGACACCAGCGAATCGCGGTTCGGCCAATCCGTGTAGAGACCCTCGACATTAGTCAGAATCACCAAACGGTTCGCGTTAATTGCCGATGCCAGTGCACCTGCTGCCGTGTCGGCGTTGATGTTGTAGACCTCTTTGCCATCAGCGGACGGCGCAATCGTAGAGACCACCGGAATACGTCCGGCATCAATCAGGTCTAACAGCGTTTCCGAGTGCACCTCGGTGATATTGCCAACCAGCCCGATATCTGTCTCCTTGCCACCGACATTTACCGTGCGTCGAGTACCGGTGAACAGGCCACCGTCCTCACCAGAGGTACCCACTGCATAGGGGCCGTAGGCGTTGATGAGGTTCACCAGTTCGCGGCCGACCTGCCCGAAGAGCACCATGCGGACAATTTCCATGACCTCCGGAGTCGTGACACGGAAACCGCCTCGGAACTCTCCCTCCAGCCCCAGGCGCTTGAGCATCGACGAAATCTGGGGGCCGCCACCATGGACAACCACCGGCTTGACACCCACGGTGCGCAGGAAAACCATGTCCTGCGCGAAGGCTTTCTTCAGTTTCAGGTCGGTCATCGCGTTACCGCCGTACTTGACCACCACAATCTTGTCGCGGTGGTGCTGCAGCCACGGCAGTGCTTCCGCCAGCACATGTGCCCGCTGCTCGAAGGACAGCCCTTCGGTCAACTGGTGAACCATTGCAGAGTCTCCTCAAAACCTTTACGACGAATAAGCCGAGTTGATGTGAACGTAGTCGTGGGAAAGGTCAGTCGTACGAATCGTGGCCTCTTCCGGATTACCAGTACCGAGGTCAACCTCAACGGCAATGTCCTTGCCGGAGAGATCCACTTCACGTGCATCTGGCGTGCCACCGGTATCGCGACAGACTACGTGACCATTGAAGGAAACCGTGATGTGCTCCGGATCCATATCCACCGGCGCAGTGCCGACAGCCGCCAGCACACGACCCCAGTTCGGGTCCGAACCGAACATCGCACACTTGAAGAGGTTGTCGCGGCCGATAATTCGAGCAGCTACCAGGGCATCTTCCGCGCCACCGGTGCCACGCACGGTCACGGACACACGCTTGGTCACACCTTCGGCGTCCGACTGCATCTGGCGTGCGATGGAATCACACACACTGAGCACTGCCTGGTCGAGCTCCTCCTGCGAGGGCTTCACACCAGAGGCGCCGTTAGCCAAGATGATGACGGTGTCATTGGTGGATGTGGAGCCATCAATATCTAGGCGGTTAAACGTAACCTCACTAGCCTTGGCAATAGCCTCGTGCGCCATTTCTGCGCTTACCGACGCATCCGTCGTAATCACACCGAGCATCGTGGCCATCGACGGGCTAATCATGCCAACACCCTTGCCCATAGCGCCGACAGTGAATCCGTCACCATGCGCAACGGCCTGCTTTGCCACCAAGTCAGTGGTCAAGATGGCTTCTGCTGCAGCCGTACCTGCGGCGGCATCGCTGCCCAGATTCTCACACAGCTTCGGCACACCTGCCAGCACAATGTCCATCGGCAGCCGGTCACCAATCAAGCCGGTGGAACAGGTGCCAATCTCGGTAACGTCGACGCCGAGCTCATCTGCGACCTTTTGACAGACTTCGAGGGCGTCGGAAATACCCGGCTGACCATTGCAGGCATTGGCGTTGCCCGAGTTCAGCACCACAGCTGACAGCTTGCCGTCAGCGATATGCTTCTTGGATACCGTCACCGGCGCAGCCTGGACACGGTTGGTAGTAAAGACAGCCGCCGCGGTCTTCTCCGGCCCCTGGTTTACGATGAGCGCCATGTCCGGGTTTCCGCTGACCTTGATGCCTGCAATGACACCACTGGCCGCGAACCCCTGAGGTGCACATACGCCGCCTTCGTCACCAGCGACGTTGACGAGACCTTCTTTTTCTTCCTTCATCATGGGGCAACTCCTACCAGTGGAAGTCCTGCAGTTTCATTCTGTCCAGTAACCAAATTCATGCACTGAACTGCGGCACCACCGGTGCCCTTTGTCAGATTGTCAATCGACGAGGTCAACACCAGACGCTTGGCGCGTTCATCTACCTCAACCTGAATCTGAACCAAGTTAGAGCCAATTACCGACTGCGTCTGCGGCTGCAGCCCTTCGGCCAACACCTGCACAAACGGCTCACCCTTGTAGAACTCGAGGTAGGCCTCCCGTGCGGCTGCCTCCGTCACCCCGTCGACAAGCGGGGCGGTGATGGTGGTGAGAATGCCGCGTGACGTTGGGGCGAGCACCGGCGTGAAGCTGACGGTGAGATCCTCTGCGTACGGCTTGAGGTTTTGCAGAAATTCTGCGGTGTGGCGGTGCTTGCCCGCAGTGTTGTAGGCGCGGAGATTGCCCATAACCTCGGACCCGAGCAGGGGCACAGCTGCCTTCTTGCCCGCACCGGAGGTACCGGTGACGGAAACAACGGACAGATCCGGCTTGACCAGACCCTTTGCAACTGCCGGCAGTGCCGTAATAGTCCCGCCAGTGGGGAAACAACCCGGCACAGCAATACGCTTGGAAGCAGCCACTACTTCCCTGTTGCCCGGCAGCTCCGGAATACCGTAAGTCCAGGTACCGGCGTGCTCCGAGCCGTAGTAGTGCTCCCACTCAGCGGCGTCCTGCAGGCGGAAATCCGCGCCGCAGTCAATAATCACTGTGTCATCCCCCAACTGCTCTGCAATCGCAGCCGAATGACCGTGGGGCAGACCGAGGAACACCACGTCATGCCCAGCGAGTGTGTCACCATTAGTCGGCTCAATACGGCGGTCAGCCAAAGGTGCCACATGAGGCATAATATCGCCCACACGAGCACCCGCGTTGGATGCTCCCGTTAGTGCGCCGATGGTCAGTTCGCCGGAAAGATACGCCGGGTGCGACAACAGGAGGCGGAGGATCTCTCCTCCTGCGTAACCGGTCGCACCGGCAATGGCAACGGAAATACTCATGCCAAACATTCAACACTTTTATTCACCGTGTTGCAAGATATTCATAGAATTCGTTGTCAAAGTGCTGGAACTCTACCGATGTGACTGGAGTGAATTATGAATATAACGCCGTCATCGGTACATACTCTTCGTTCACTGAGCGCGCCGGTCATTCAATCAGCACGCCGGATTACTCAACGCCGGACTATTCAACTACGACGCTTGGCTCCTGACTCATCACGCCATCTGCCCACTGCGCCACCGATGACGTCGTGGTGTAAAGATAGTAACCCGACTCCTCCGGTGCGACGCTGCCATCAAAAGCCACCGCGCCCGAGAACACCGCCGCTAGCTGGCCGTCGATAAAAAGCGGTCCGCCCGAATCGCCCACCTGCAACGCCGCGGGGCGCTCCATGCGCGCCAACACCGAGTCTTCCCGCACGCATTGTTGATACTTCACTGGACACATCGAAGCGGTGACGGTCGCCGACGGCAGCGTGCCATCCGCAACATCGCCGAGCAGCGATCGCCCATAGACCGTGCCTGCCGTTTCTTGCTCCGAAAACGCTTGACGACGTTCCATTGCGGGATACCCCGGAAGAGCTGCGTCGCCCGCAAGGTGAACAAGCGCTACGTCACCGGTGGGCGCAATTTCCCAGCTATCGATAGGAACACGCCGGGCATCCGGGCCGAATCCGACCTCGACTTCCCCAACCTGCTGCGGGACATCACGCACGCAGTGGGCTGCGGTCATTACCCACTGCGGGGCGACTGCAGTTCCTGTGCAAAAGTTTCCGGTATGGGGACTGGTCTGGACCATGATCGCCACCACGGAGTCCGCCGCCACACTAGGCGCAGCAACCTCCCCGCCAACCAGCGCAGCCGCACTCGGCGCGCCGGTGAGCAACAGACCTGCCGTGACAGCAGCTGCAGCCACAGTCGCCGCAGGCTTCGCGCTGCTCACCGCGCGCGCTCCAACGCGCTGCTCTCGTGCCTCTGCGCTATTCAGCCTGTTGCCGCGGTGCCGCAAGATGCCAATCATGGGTATCTCTCCCTGTGGTCTCCCCTTTTAGCCACGCAGCTGAGCGCCGTGACGGGTAGTGGCCAGCTCAATGGCCGCCTCGCGAGCCGCGGAAGCTTCCTCTTCCTTCAGCGTACGGTCCGGTGCGCGGAAACGCAGGGAGTACGCCAGTGAGCGAACGCCTTCGCCCATCTGCTCGGAACGGTAAACATCGAAGATACGAATGGATTCGAGGAGCTCACCGGCACCTTCCACCAGAGTCTTCTCCACCTCTGCGGCGGAGACCTCATCGCTGACAACAAGCGCGACGTCCTGGTGGACAGCCGGGAACGGGCTGAGTACCGGCGCCGGCAGGTGCTCCGTCACTGGCAGTGCATCGAGATTAATCTCCATCGCGCAGGTGCGCTCCGGCAGACCAACGTCCTTGCACACCTTCGGGTGCAGCTCACCGGCGTGGCCGACGACGTGACCGTCGACAAGCAGCTCAGCGCAGCGGCCCGGGTGCCACGGCAGCACCTCAGCGTTACGGATCTCCAGCTCGACGTTGGCAGCGCGGGCAACAATGCGCGCGGCTTCGATGGCGTCGGCGACGGTGTACGCGGCCTCGTCACCCCACGGGCTATCCAGGCGGATACGACCGCAGGCGACAGTGGCGACGTGCAGCGGCTGCTCCGGCAGCGAGTCCAGCAGCTCGGCGCGCTCGGCCTCGCTCGGCAGACCCGCGGTAGACGGCATCGGCGAGACACCGTTGCCACGCTCGATGGATACCTGCTCCACACCGTAGAGCGACAGGTCGACCTGGCCGCGAGCAACATTGCGCTTCAGCGATTCAAGCATGGACGGCAGCAGAGTCGTGCCCAGCTGAGCGTGGTCGGACTCCAACGGGTTGATGACCTTGACGGTGTTACGACGCGGGTCATCAGCGTCCAGGCCCCAGACGTCGAAGACATCGTTGGCAATGAACGGTGTCGGCAGAATCTCCAGGTAGCCATTGTGAGCCAGCGCGTGACCGACGAAGCGGCGGCGCAGCTGACGCTCGGTCAGACCGCGCCCGGCCGGGGCGATTGGGAGGATAACCGGAATGTCTTCCAGGCCCTCCAGTCGCAGGATTTCCTCAACCAGGTCAGCGGACATGGTCAGGTCCGAGCGCCAGGTCGGCGGAGTGACAGCCAGGCGGTCACCGTTGTCGACGACCTCGCACCCGACCTCGCGCAGGCGTCCAATGACGGTCTCACGCGGGTAATCAACGCCCGCAACTTCGCTGGCGCGGTTGACGGCAAAGTCAATAGTCGGCATGGTGGCAACCTCACCGAGCAGGGTGCGACCAGTGTCGATAGTGCCGCCGGCGATGTCAGCGAGCAGCTGGCAGGCCAGATCCAGAGCCGGCTCGACCAGAGCGGTGTCCACGCCGCGCTCGAAACGTCGTGAAGCCTCGGAGCTCAGCTTGTGGCGGCGACCACTGCGGAAGACATGCAGCGGCGACCAGTTGGCGGCCTCGAAGACCACATCGATGGTGTCGTCGGCGATTTCGGAGGTGAGACCACCCATGATGCCGGCCAGCGACTGAATACCATTGTCGTCGCAGATGACAACGTCTGCCGGGTCGAGCTTGCGGTCCACGTGGTCGAGGGTGGTCAGAGTCTCGCCGGCCTTAGCGTTGCGGATGTGCAGGCCACCAGCGATCTTGGAACCGTCGAAAGCGTGCATCGGCTGACCGAGCAGTAGCATCACATAGTTGGTGACGTCCGTGGCCACGTTGACCGGACGCTGACCAGCCAGCAGCAGGCGGCGACGCATCCACCACGGGGTCTCGGCGTTCGGGTCGATGCCGGTGACACGGCGCAGACCAAAGCGGCGGGTGTCGGTGTCCTCGTCGATAGTGACGTTCAGGACCTCACCTTCGACTGGCAGCTCGTTGACCTTGGCTGGATCGGCGAAGTCGAGGTTGAAGGCGGAGCAGATCTCGCGGCCCAGACCGCGGGCCGACAGCGCGTAACCGCGGTCCGGGGTGATGTTGACCTCGAACTTCTCGTCATCGAGACCGATGAACTCCTTGGCGCACGAACCCAGCTCAGCTGGGGCCGACGGCAGCGTCAGAATACCGGCGGAGGAATCAGTCATACCCAGCTCAGCTTCGGAGCAGAGCATGCCGTTGGAAACCTTGCCGTAAGTCTTCCGTGCGGAAATCTCGAACCCACCCGGCAGCACGCAGCCCGGCAGCGCGACGATAACAATGGAGCCCTCTTCGAAGTTGCGGGCACCACAGATAATCTCCTGCAGCTCGCCGGTGCCATTGGCATCACCGACATTGACCTGACAGAAGCGAATTGGCTTCTTAAAGCCCTCGAGCTCCTCAATGTGGTCGACGCGACCGAAAACCAGCGGCCCCTCGACCTTCTCCAGCGGCTCGTGCCCCTCGGTTTCAAAACCAACGCGGACAAAGCCCTCATCCAACTCGTCCGGGGTGACGGACCAGTCCGGGTTGATGGTGTTCTCTGGGCCGCGAACGATTTCAGTGACCCACGACTGTGGAATGAACATGTAAGTAAAACTCCTATCTGTAGGTCAGTGAATTAGCCGCGGATACCGAACGGCTGCGTGAAGCGGACGTCGCCTTCGACCATGTCGCGCATGTCGGTCAGGCCATTGCGGAACTGCAGGGTGCGCTCCAGGCCCATGCCGAACGCGAAGCCCGAGTACACCTCCGGGTCAATACCGGAGGCACGCAGCACGTTCGGGTTGACCATGCCGCAGCCGCCCCACTCGATCCAGCCGGCACCGCCCTTCTTGTTCGGGAACCAGACGTCAACCTCAGCGGACGGCTCAGTGAACGGGAAGTAGTTGGTGCGCATGCGGGTCTTGGTCTCCGGACCGAACAGCGCCTTTGCCATGTGATCCAGCGTGCCGCGCAGGTGCCCCATGGTCAGCCCCTTGTCCACAGCGAGTCCCTCCACCTGGTGGAAGACCGGGGTGTGGGTAGCGTCGAGCTCATCGGTGCGGAAGGTACGGCCCGGGCAGATAACGTAAATAGGCAGGTCACGTGACTGCAGAGTGCGAACCTGGACCGGCGAGGTGTGCGTACGCAGCACCTGCTTAGATCCTTCCGGCGCAATGTGGAAAGTATCCTGCAGAGTACGAGCCGGGTGATCCGGCAGGAAGTTCAGCGCGTCAAAGTTGAAGTACTCGGCTTCGACCTCTGGGCCCTCGGCGACTTCCCAGCCCATGCCCACGAAGATGTCACCGATCTGCTCGGACAGGATGGTAATTGGGTGCATACCGCCACGCTGGCCCCGCGTGGTGTCCACCGACACGTCGATACGCTCCGCGACCAGACGACGCGCGTTTTCCTCTTCCTCCAGCACCGCAAGTCGCTCTGCATAGTGCTTCTCGACGGCTCCGCGAACAACATTTACGCGACGACCAGCATCCTTGCGCTCAGCCTTCGGAATGGAGCCCAGCGCGCGGCGCGCCTGCGGAATGTAGCCTTCATCCCCCAAGTGCTCACGGCGGGCGGCAGAAAGCTCATCCAGGTTGCCGGCAGCATCAAAGGCATCCGTGGCCTTCTGCGCAGCCGCCTGGAGGGCGTCCTCGGAAAGATCGATAGGATTTGGCGAATCGCTCACGTGTCAACCACTTCTATATAGGACTATCAGTTCTTGTGATGGAACAATCATAGTCGAGGATAACTGCACACGTGCACGCACCTCACCATCGAGGTTTCCTACTTACCCCGGACCGTCTCCCACAGGCACATGGCCGCTGCGGTGGCGAGGTTCAACGACTCTGCCTCGCCCTTAATCGGGATGGACACACTTGCCCCCGCCGAGGCCGTAATCTCCTCCGACAGGCCATGGGCTTCGTTGCCGAAAAGCCAGGCGACGGGACCGTCGGGAAGCGCATCAACGCCGAGCGTGAGAGCGCCATCCATCGCCGTGGCGAGGGTGGTAAAGCCCGCTTCCCTAACTTTCTCCATAACGACGTCAATATCGCGCTCGCGTGCGACAGGGGTATGAAAAACAGAACCTGCCGAGGAACGCACGGCCTTAGAATTCAACGGGTCAACCGAATCGCCAGCAAGGATAACCGCGCCAGCGCCGAGAGCATCAGTCATACGCACAATCGTGCCGACATTACCCGGGTCATTGCACTCCACCGGAATCACCAAACAGCCGGACTGCTTTCCAACCTCAATCGCCTCTTCCAACGAAGTGGACACCGCATTGGTGTCGCAGACGGCGAAGAGTCCGGTGGTGGTGACAGTTTCGCTCAAAGAGCGGGCGGCGGAGTCGTCGATAAGCGAAACAGACTTGCGCTGCGTCCCCGACTCGAGATACCCCGTGAGCAGCTCGCGGAACTGCTCGGCGGCGGCAGCGGTGACGAAGATTTCCACGACAGCCTCTGCGCGGATAGCTGCATCGACGGAATTGAAGCCTTCGATGAGGAAGCGACCGGTCTTCTTCCGCTTGGCCGCACGGTGGAGCTGAATAGCCGCCGAGACTCGCGGAGTGCGAGGAGTAAACGGCTCGTCGTTGAAGTACAGCGCAGAGTTCATAGTGATTAATCCTAGTGATGCGGCTCGGGATTCATAACCGCCAGCAAGCCAGTGCGGATACGAAAAACCACCGCCGAGGTTATTCGTTAACCCAATCGACGGTGGTTTTTCAAAGATGTTGGCAGGCGCACTGCCAGTAAGCAGACGCTTGCCGACGCTACGTACGAGTTACCTCGTAGCTGCTTTACTTAGCAGCAGGAGCGTTGACGTCCTCCGGCAGAGCGTCCTTAGCGACCTTGACCAGAGCAGCGAATGCCTGCGGGTCGTTGACAGCCATCTCAGCCAGGTTCTTACGGTCAACCTCAACGCCAGCCAGGTTCAGGCCCTGGACGAAGCGGTTGTAGGTGATGTCGTTAGCGCGGGCAGCAGCGTTGATACGCTGAATCCACAGACGACGGAACTGACCCTTACGGTGGCGGCGATCGCGGAACTCGTAGGTCTTGGAGTGGAGCATCTGCTCCTTGGCCTTGCGGTACAGGCGGGAGCGCTGACCACGGTAGCCCTTTGCGGAATCGAGAACTTCGCGACGCTTCTTCTTAGCGTTAACAGACCGCTTCACACGTGCCACGGTGATACTTCCTTTTCGTTGTCTTTAAGAACTAGTGAAATTAAGAGGGCGATTGCCCTGGGACGAGGCTTGAAAAATTAAGCCTTGCCCAGCAGACGCTTGACGCGCTTGACGTCCGACTTAGCAACGTCCGTGGTGCCCTTCAGGCGACGGGTACGAGTGGACGGCTTGCCCTCCAGGAGGTGGCGGCGGTTAGCCTGCTCGCGGCGCAGCTTGCCGGAACCGGTGACCTTGATGCGCTTTGCGGTGCCCTTGTGGGTCTTCTGCTTCATGTTAAAACTCTCCCCTACCGATCTTTGACGCTCGTGGCGCAAAAATCTCGTTTACAACCATTTCTGGTCAGGTCGGTTACTTCTTACCCTTATTCCGAACCGGCCCCAGGACCATAGTCATGTTGCGACCGTCCTGCTTCGGGCGAGACTCGACAATGCCGTACTCTTCGACATCGGCGGCCAGACGCTCCAACAGGCGGAATCCCAGTTCTGGACGAGACTGTTCACGGCCACGGAACATAATCGTGACCTTGACCTTCGAACCCTTCTCCAAGAAACGAACAACGTTGTTCTTCTTGGTTTCGTAGTCGTGGTCATCAATCTTCGGACGGAACTTCTGCTCCTTGACCACAGTCTGCTGCTGGTTCTTTCGAGCCTCGCGTGCCTTCTGAGCTTGTTCGTACTTGAACTTGCCGTAGTCCATAATCTTGGCGACCGGCGGCTTTGCTCGCGGAGCAACCTCAACCAGATCAAGGTCTGCTTCGTAAGCGAGCTTGAGTGCGTCACCGGTGCGGACAACGCCCACCTGCTCACCATTCGGTCCTACAAGGCGGACTTCCGGTACTCGAATATCCTCGTTAATACGAGCTTCAGCGCTGATGTGGCCTCCTAGGTTGAACCTGAACAATCTTCGTTTCAAACCGCGATAGCAAGCGGGAAAGGAAGAAAAGCCACGCGTCTACAGCGGATTACTACACACTGCATAAGGACGCCTTCCAATCGTGCGATGTGACATCACCGATTAGGGTGGACCCCGGCGCTACCGTAGTTCTTTGGCGCACCTAGGGTGGGACTTAAATCCTCTTCGCTGCCGAATGCAACTAAATGCTCCCCGAAGGCAGCAAGCATCGCATTCTGGCGGTCGTAGACGAGATGTTAACACAGCTGTTCTCGCATACCAAAACCGGCTTTTGCGCCAGGTTATTCACTACCAGCTCCCCGGCACCCTACCGAGCACTTAAAAGTGCAATCCGAATTGTAATCAGATTGGTAGATTCTCTCCATAGTTTTTAGGCCAAACACGATTAAAGTCGTCACCATGAATACTGGCTCCAACGGCTTTGGCCCTAAAGCCGAGAACACCAATCCTAATCAGCATTCCGCCCGATACGACAAGCCTCCGACCGGCGATTTTGTCCTGACCGGCGACTCCGTCTCAGAGCTTTCCCATGCTCTGGCAGATCTCGAAGCTAGCTCGCTTCGTCTGGCTCAGCTGACTCATACTTGGCAGGTACGCCTCTCGCAGGCAAGCGAGCAGGCCCCGGCCGTACCGCACGCGCCTCACACTACGGGAGCGGAATCTGCGCCAGCACCTCAAGCGCCGCCCCATGCTGCACCTCAAGGGACACCTCAACACAATCCGCAACCGCCGCCAGCACACAGTCCGCCACTAGAGCAGGCGCCTCCTCCCCGTTGGGAACCGCAGGCTGAGCAGGCACTGACCACACCGCAGTATCCCCAGCAGTCTCAGCAGATGCAGGTGCCACCACCGCCAACGCAAGCTGACTGGCGGAACCAACCAGCACCCCTGCCACAGAGCGACGCAACTGCGCAGCCGATGTTCGGCTTCCCCTCTGCCCACCAATGGCGGCGGGATTCGAAGTCGCCACAGTCTTCTCCCACAGACTCCACCCCGCCACCGAAGCTGCCAGAGGCATCGCGCGAACCTCGCGAGCCCTGGTGGCGCAACGAGAAGGCAATCATCAGAATCATCGCCATCTTCGGTGGTCTCATCACCGCTGCCGGTATCGCGTTTTTCGTCGCGGTCGCAATCCAATCCGGCCTGATTGGACCAGCCGGTCGTGTGGTCCTGGCTTACTTGTTGGCCGCTGTGCTCGCGGTCGCGGCTGTGCGAGCGCACCGTCGTCAAGCACCGCCTGCTGGCGTGACGGCGTTGATTGCGACATCACTAGCCGCTGCGCACCTGACAACGATGTCGATGTCCTACCTCCTCGACTGGATTCCGGTGGCGGCGACGCTGGTCATCATGTTGCCTTTCGCTGCAGTCGGTCTATACGGCGCGCGGTGGACGAAGTCGAGTGCAACCGCGGCGTGGACAATCACAATCAACACCGGATTAATGCTGTGGGCGACGATCGGCCTCGACTTCCACGCCCGCCCGCTGAGCTCCTCGCTCGCGCAAATCACCCTTCAACTGATGGTCATCGCCGCTATCGTCTGCCTCCTGAACGTCCCCTTCCGGAAGTACGTAGTCGCATTCCTGCTCGGCGCAAACGTTCTCATCGGCGTAATCACGACCAACAATGCACTGGTGATGCCCGCAATCGCCGCACTCACCATTGCCCTTTTCGTGTTTGCCCAGTTCGGCCCGCTGGCGATGGCTCGCCAACTCACTCCCGAGCTTGACGACGAGCCTTCGGAAACCAGCACCTGGGAAGACGATCTGGTCACCATCACGTCAGTAGTTGCCTTCTCGACTCCGGTTGTAGCTGCAGTCCCAACGGTCAACGCCACACAGTCCACCTCCAGCCTCTGGTTGCTGTTCTACGGCGGATTCGTGCTGTTCATCGCAATTGCTGCAGTATTCCTTTGGAACCGTGCCATCTTCCGCTATCTCGCACCATTGGCCTTGGCCACGGCAATTCTGCCCTGGCTAGCGCTCGCGGTGGCGGGCCCGGAAAGGAGCTCAGGAGCCGATACTGGAACCCACGCTTGGGGTCTCATCCCAATCTCCATCGGTGCCGCGCTCTTTGTCTGGGCGCTGGCCACAGCACCGAAGCACGGCGCAATTGGCGCACGACTACAGGCTCCTGAACCAACCCGGGATGCCGTCGCACCATATACAAAGATTGCGGCACTGACCTGGCTGCTCGGCGCAACGGTAGTACACCTCTACATCCTGCCCGCAGCGTTGAATGCCGGTGCTGCGGCTGGCTACTCGGCAACGTGGGCAGAAATGCTTTCGCTGTTGTTCCTGTTGTGCGCCGACATCGGCCTGGCCGTGACGGCAGCGAGGTCGCAGCTACCGCCAGCTTTTGCACTGATTGGCCTGGCTGCACTGGGTATGCCATTTATCGTGCTGCTCACGACTATTGGCGTGAGCTTCAACGCCGCACACATGTTGCTGAGTATTTTCTGGGCCACGATTGCCGGCATGCTGGTGCTATCGAAGAGGTTCCACCACATTCCGGCGCGACTGGCAGCGGGTTTGACGATTGCGGCGCTGTCTATCGTCAAGCTGATCTTCTACGACATGGCAACGCTCGATGGCGTTATCCGCGCCTTGGCGTTCCTCGGCTGTGGTCTGATTCTGCTGGCCATGGCGGTCTCCGGGGCGAAGCAGAAGAGTGCCGAGGAGCCGGCGGCACCGGACTGTGACGGCACCGCCAGCGATACTGACGCTGCCGGCGCGAGCGGCGCAGCAGATGCCGACCCCGCTGCTGACAGAATGGAAGGCATCACCCGCACCGACGGTCCTGGAATTTCCGACGGAAACGACCCGACTACCTAAGCTACTTAAGCAGCGGCTTCAGGTACTGCCCGGTGTGGGAGCCGGAACAGTTCGCGACATCCTCCGGCGTGCCCTCTACAACCACGGTGCCACCGCCGGAGCCGCCTTCCGGCCCCATGTCGATGATCCAATCCGCAGACTTGATGACATCCAAATTGTGCTCAATGACAATGACGGTGTTGCCCTTGTCCACCAGACCCTGCAACACCAACATGAGCTTGCGGATGTCCTCAAAATGCAGCCCCGTGGTCGGCTCATCCAAGATGTAGACCGTCCGGCCATTGGAGCGCTTCTGCAGCTCACTGGCCAGCTTTACACGCTGAGCCTCACCGCCCGAGAGTGTGGTTGCCGCCTGCCCGAGACGGACATAGCCCAGGCCGACGTCGACAAGCGTATTGAGATAACGCGCAATCGACTGAATCGGCTCGAAGAACTCCGCTGCCTCGGAGATGGGCATGTCCAGAACCTCAGCGATGGTCTTGCCCTTGTAACGAACCTCCAGCGTCTCGCGGTTGTAGCGCGCGCCATGGCAGACCTCGCAGGGCACATAGACGTCCGGCAGGAAGTTCATCTCAATCTTGATGGTGCCGTCGCCCTTACACGCCTCACAGCGGCCGCCCTTGACGTTAAAGCTGAAGCGGCCCGGCTTATAACCGCGCACCTTGGCCTCTTGCGTCTCGGCGAAGAGGTTGCGGATCTTGTCGAACACACCGGTGTACGTCGCTGGGTTGGAACGCGGGGTGCGACCAATCGGCGACTGGTCTACCTGCACCAGCTTGTCAAGCTGATCCAACCCCTCCACGCGGCTGTGTCGACCCGGCACCTGACGAGCACCGTTGAGCTCGTTGCTCATCACCTTGGCCAGAATTTCGTTGACCAAGGTGGACTTGCCTGAACCGGAAACACCCGTGACGCAGGTCAGCACACCGAGCGGGAACTTCACGTCGATCTTCTTCAGGTTGTTTTCGCGAGCGCCCTTGACCGTCACCATGCGCGACTTATCGATCGCACGACGGTTCTCCGGCACCGCCAACACCCGACGACCCGAGAGATACGCACCTGTCAGTGATTCCTCGCAGTCAACGATGCCAGACGGTTCACCCTGGTAAACGATTTGTCCACCGTATTCACCGGCCTTTGGCCCAATGTCGACCAGCCAATCGGCCTCACGAATCGTGTCCTCATCATGCTCGACCACAATCAGGGTATTGCCCAGGTCGCGCAGGTTTTTCAGAGTCTTGATTAGACGGTTGTTATCACGCTGGTGAAGACCAATCGAGGGCTCATCCAAGACGTAGAGCACGCCTGCGAGCCCCGAGCCGATCTGAGTGGCCAGACGAATTCGCTGCGCTTCACCACCGGACAGCGTGCCTGCCGAACGAGACAGGGACAGATAATCCAGGCCAACGTCAAGCAGGAACTTCAGACGAGCCTGCACCTCACGCAGAACACGCCCGGCAATCATTTCCTCGCGCTTGCCCAGAGTCAGCGAATTCAGGAATGCCGAGCCATCGTGAACCGATAGCTCTGTCAGCTCGGCAATATTCTTCTGCCCGAACTCCGCCGAATCCAACGTCACCGAAAGAATCTCCGGACGCAAACGAGTACCGCTACATGCCGGGCACGGCACCTCACGCATGTACCCCTGGAAACGCTCCTTCTGAGAGTCGCTCTCCGCCTGTGACAGCTTGCGGTGCAGGTACGGCATCACGCCTTCGAAAGGTGCGGTGTACTGGCGAGTGCGGCCATACCGATTGCGGTAACGCACCGTGACCTTATGGCTGGAACCATGCAGCAGGGCCTTGCGCTGCGGCGCTGTAAGTTCCTCAAAAGGCGTGGTCGGGTCGAAGCTCATCTCGGTGGCGAGCCCCTCGACCAGTTTTTCAAAGTACTTCTTGTTCAGCGTCTGCCGCCATGGCGCAATCGCCTCAATCGTCGGCAGCGACGGATCTGGAATCACCAGGTCCGTGTCCACCTCCAGCTTGGTGCCGATACCGTCACACTCCGGGCACGCACCATACGGCGAGTTAAAGGAAAACGACCGTGGCTCCAACTCATCGATAGCAATGCGGTGCCCATTCGGGCAGGCCATCTTCTCCGAGAACCGCTGGGTTCGACGCGGGTCGTCCGCCTCTAGCCCAACGGCGTCGATGACCACGACGCCGTCGGCAAGCAGAAGCGCCGTTTCGACGGAATCGGTGAGCCTGCGCTGCTGCGACTCCTTCACCTGGAGACGGTCAATGACCACGTCAATGTCATGCTTGACCTGCTTCTTCAGCTTCGGCGGATCCGTCAGACGGTGCATTTCACCATCGACGATGACACGCGCGTAGCCCTCGGATGCGAGGCGTTCAAACAGGTCGACGAATTCACCCTTGCGCGTGCGCACGACGGGTGCGAGGACCTGGAATTTGGTGCCCTCCGGCATCTCCATGACCTGATCGACGATCTGCTGTGGAGTCTGTGAGGAGATTACTTCCCCACAGGTCGGACAGTGCGGTGTACCGGTGCGCGCGTAGAGCAGACGCAGGTAGTCATACACTTCAGTGATGGTTCCGACGGTCGAGCGCGGGTTGCGGTTCGTCGACTTCTGGTCGATCGACACCGCCGGCGAGAGCCCCTCAATCATCTCTACATCGGGCTTTTCCATCTGCCCCAGGAACATGCGCGCATAGGAGCTCAGCGACTCCACGTAACGGCGCTGGCCCTCGGCGAAAATTGTGTCAAATGCCAGTGACGATTTACCCGACCCCGACAGACCGGTGAAAACCACCATCTTGTCTCTGGGCAAATCGATGTCAACACCCTGCAGGTTATGCTCGCGGGCGCCTCTGACCACTAGACGTTCAGCCACAGTGGGAAACCTCAATTCGTCGACGATTCACTGCCGACTAGTCTACAGCCCATAACCAATTTTTCGCACATGTGTTCAGAGACTCGTGGTTACGTTGCGCTCCTAGCGCGCCGACAGACACCTCATTACCCTGGGGCGCATGAACGACGACATTACAATCAGCCCCTACTCCAATTCGCCGAGCACGCGCGGCGTTGAGCGCATTGACTACGGCAATGTCACGATTTATAAGACCTCCGTCGGACCGATGGACAACAACGTCTACCTTTTGGTCGACTCCCGCGAGCCCGACAATTCCCTACTTATCGACGCCGCCACCGACGCCGACCACCTAATCCGCCTGGTTGAGCACGTCGGCGCGCAGGTCCGCACGATTGTCACCACGCACTCCCACGGCGATCACGTTCAGGCGCTCGGCGAGCTCCTGCAGTCATTCCCGGCCCGCCACATCACGTCCAGCCTCGACGCTGCCGACATTCCCGAGCCCGCCGACCAGCAGCTCGACGGCGGCGAGACCATCACGTTCGGCGAGGACATCACGCTGCCCACGTTCATCCTGCGCGGACACACCAAGGGCGGTCTCTGCCTCGACCTGTCCGCCAAAGAAGCCGGCGCGCTTTCCGAGGGCACCCCGTCACACCACCTCTTCGTCGGTGACAGCGTCTTCCCAGGCGGTGTCGGCAAAACGTACTCGCCCGAGGATTTCACGCAGCTTATCGACGATGTCGAGAGCCGTGTCTTCCGCGTCTACCCCGCCGACTCGGTGATTCACCCCGGCCACGGCAAAGACACCACAGTTGGTGTCGAGAGCCCCGAGGTCGAGAACTGGCGCCAGCGTGGTTGGTAGCGCTGGATGAGCGTGGTCGGTAGCGCTGGATGAGCGTGGTTGGCAGCGCTGGATGCAGCCGGAGCTTCTGAAAAACTTGTCATTCCCGCGACATAAATAGGCCGGGCTGCGTAGGATTAATAGTGAATTACAGCGACCAGATGGCCAAAAACACGGTTTCACCTGGACGACAAAGGAGATGGAATTTAGATGATTCGCAAGTTTGCCCGACCAATGCTGGCCTCGGTTTTCGTTGCCGACGGTGTCGACACGCTGATGAACCAAAAGGATCATGAAGAGGGCGCACGCGACCTAATTGCCCGCGTCCGCTCCGTAACCCCGAACCAGTACAACAAGTACGTGCCAAATAGTGAGAAGCTGGTTGTCCAGGTCGTCGCTGGTACCAAGGTTGCTGCGGGTTCCCTCTACGCTCTGGGTAAGGCTCCACGCCTGTCCGCCACCGCTCTGGTCGCTGCACAGGTTCCGACGATGCTGGCTCGCCACGCATTCTGGGAGACCCAGGATTCGAAGGAGAAGGCAGCTCGCCGCACTGGTTTCCTGACCGACATCGGTCTGCTGGGTGGCCTCTTCCTGGCTACCGCTGACACCGACGGAAAGCCGGGTGTCGCTTGGCGCGCTGAGAAGGCTGGCAAGCAGCTGAACAAGAAGGTTCAGGCTGCCCTGCCGACCAAGTCTGAAACCGAGCAGCGCACTGAGGAAATCAGCGCAGCCTTCGCTTCCGCCGGCGAGAACGTCCGCGAAAAGGCTGGCCTGCTCCGTGACCGCGCTTCTGAGGCCACCGATGGGGCTCGTGAATACGTCGAGGACAACAAGGACGGCTGGCGCGAGCAGCTCACCGACGCCTTCGACACCGCTAAGAGCTACGTCGAGGACAACAAGGACGACTGGATTGCCAAGGCTACCGAGCTCGCTGAGGACGCTCGCGACTACGCCGAGGACCTGGGCAAGGATCTCAAGAAGGACACTCGCAAGCAGCGCAAGGAACTGCGCAAGCGCGCAGCCAAGGCTTCCAAGGAGGCCAAGAAGTCCGCAAAGAAGGCGCAGAAGCGCCTGCAGTAAGTTTGCTGCCGCAGTTAAAGCGGTATACTTAAACGCTCCCCACGCCACTACGCGTGCGGGAGCGTTTTCATATTTTTATATTCATTCAGCACATCAGTTAGCACTAATTCAGCGATTCGTTGAGGAGACCAGGTTGGCGTCGCGCGCATCCGAGCCCGGGCAGGACCAGACAGGCCGCATTGGCCGCACTGGCCAGGCAGGTCTGCCGGACCAAGCAAGTTCAGCACCACAGCGAGAAGAAGAGAGTACCCTCGCTGCCGAACAGGCCTACGTCGACCGTGCGTTCAGCTTCCTCGACCGGGCACGCGAGCGCGACCAAGAGTACCTGCGCCAGGTCATGCTCATCGACGCCCCAGACCCGCAAGCCCGCGTTGAACGCGAGGTGGAATACCACCGACTACAGGCTAATCTGGACCGCTACCGCTCAGCCGAGATCGGCCTGGTCTTTGGTCGAATCGATATCGATGACATAGACCCCGACAATCCTTTGGCAGAGGAAGGGCCGGGGGCGACCGTCGATAAGCGATACATCGGGCGAATCGGCCTGTCCGATGAAGGCGACGATTACCGCACGGTCATCATGGATTGGCGTGCCGACGGTGCGCGCCCGTTTTACCTGGCCACGACCGCGCATCCCGAGGGAGTCAGTCTGCGTCGCCACCTGCGCACTCACGGCCGGAAGGTCCGCAGCATTGACGACGAATGGCTCTCCGGCGAGGAAGCCGACAGCGCACACGAGACCGAAGTTGAAGCGGGCGTCGGTGGCGAATCGGTGCTGCGGGAGGTCATGAATCAAGCGCGCACCGGCCATATGCGAGGCATTGTGGAGACCATTCAGCGCGAGCAGGACCTCATCATCCGCGACTCCACCCGCGGCACCCTGGTCGTCCAGGGCGGTCCCGGCACGGGCAAGACGGCGGTGGCGCTGCATCGCGTCGCGTGGCTTCTCTACACCTACCGCGATCAACTGGCGAAAACCGGTGTCCTCATCATCGGCCCGAACACAACTTTCCTCGACTACATCTCGCGCGTGCTGCCGAGCCTCGGCGAAACTGGCGTGGTGCTGACCACCATCGCCGATCTCTACCCCGGCGTGCGCGGTTCCAACGCGCTTATCGACGGACACAACCCCGAACCCCTGGTTGCGCAGGAAGTTAAGGGCTCGATTGAGATGCTCACTATCCTGCGCGAAGCCGTGCGGGCCTACCAGGAGCTCCCCGCGGAACCTCTTGAAGTCCGGAACGACAACATCACCCTGACGATCACACCTGACATGGTGAAAACTGCACGCACGCGTGCGCGGCGGACTCGGAAACCCCACAATCTGGCCCGGCCGATTTTCCGCGATCACGTGGTGGAGCTCCTGGCCGCGCAGATGGCCGAGGTCATCGGCGCCGACCCGCTGGGCGGCGAGAACCTGCTGTCCGTGACCGACGTTGCCGACTTACGTGACGAAATTGACGAATCGGGAGCAGTCGCCGACATCCTCGACGAGCTGTGGCCTGCGCTTACGCCCGAGCGGGTGCTGTCGGAACTGCTGAGCTCTCGCGAGGCCATCGACTACGCCGCCAGCGATTACGACGAGCTGACGCGCGAGGCTCTCTACCGGCCGGAAGGCACCGCCTGGATGCCTTCCGACGCCCCGCTTCTCGACGAGCTGGCGGAACTCCTCGGCCCGGTTGGTGAATCGGAGGCCGATGAAGAGGATTGGCAGGCCCGCGTCGAGGAGGCGCAGGGCGCGTTGGATACCCTGTCCAGTTCTGCATCCCAGGATCTTGACGACGGCTTCGAGGCCGAGATTTTGTCAGCGTATGACGTCATCGATGCCGAGGCACTGGCCGAACGCCACCGTGAGCGCGACCTGCGATCCACCGCCGAGCGGGCGGCGGCGGATCGTCTGTGGGCCTACGGCCATGTCATCGTCGACGAGGCTCAGGAACTCTCCGCGATGGCCTGGCGAATGCTGCGCCGCCGCAGCCCCAACGGCTGGATGACCCTCGTCGGCGACGTGGCCCAGACGGGCTCCCCCGCAGGTGCCGCGACCTGGGATGATGTGCTGGAACCCATCATCGGCTCGAGGTGGCATCTCCACGAGCTGACCGTCAACTACCGCACCCCAGCTGAGGTGATGGAGGTCGCCGCCAGCGTCCTGGCCGAGATTGATCCGGAGCTGGAGGCACCGCAGTCGATCCGCGCGACCGGCCGCAAGCCTGTCCAGGCTCGCACCGTGACGGAGGCTCTGGCGCATGTGGAGCAGGTTGCGCAGCCGGACCGCCTGGTCGCTGTGATCGCGCCCGCCGAGTTGCTCGAAGCCACGCGCGCGGAGGTGCGGGATTTTCTCGGTGGTGGAGCTGATGGAGATGGTGACCCTGATGGTGCTGGCGGGGCTAGTGCCGCCGATGACGCACCTGCTACTCGCCCCAGCAAACTCACCAACTGCGCGGTCTACGACATCACGACCTCAAAAGGCCTGGAATTCGACGAGGTCATCGTCGTTGCGCCCGACCAGATTGTGGCGCAATCCCCACAGGGGCTACAGGACCTGTACGTTGCACTGACTCGTGCGACCCAGGGGCTAATTGTTGTGGCGCCTCAGCAGTCGGGCGTTTTGCCGGAGCTGCAATGGTTAGAATGACGAGGATAGTGCCGTACAGAATGAGTGAGACATAATGTCCCAAAACTATCTACCTCAGCTAGCTGAACTTCGCGCACGCCGTCTCATTGCCCAGGGGTTAGCTGCAAGTCAAGCACGCAGCGATTGGAATACAAACCTCAAGTCGCCTGCATTATCAGCAACGCATGGCATGGTTGCTCTGCAAGGACAGAATTATTCGAACGGTGTTGATGCCATCGCCTTGCGCAGTGGCAGCACCACCGACGATGTTTTAGCAGCCATTTCTTCTTACGACATCGTTCGCTGTTGGTCGCAACGAGGCACCCTGCACTTTGTTTCAGCGCAAGACGCGGGAGCAATTATGAGGTTGACGAATCCGCGCATCGAAAAGGCAGCAGCAAGACGTCGTACGACACTCGGGCTTTCTCAAGATGATGTGCAGACCGCAAGGGCAGCATTTCATTCCGAATTGCGCTCACGTGGCCTGTCCGACCCGCTGACTCGGACTGAAGCCTATGAGGTTTTCGCAGATCATGGAATAGACCCCACGGAACAAAGAGGTCCTCACCTACTGCGCACATTCGGCGGCGAAGGCGCTGTCGTCCAAGGGCCACGAAGAGGATCCGAAGATACCTTCGTCCTGCTTGCCGACGTAACGTCCAAAGACGGCCTCTCAGCAAATACCACAGAGGGCTCCAGCACAGAACACTCAGCTGAATCCACGCTGGCCGACATTGCCTGGCGCTATGTTAATTCCCGCGGACCTATCTGTGTAGCTGACTTCGCGTGGTGGCTGGGGCTGACGAAAACTCAAGCGAAAAAGGCCCTTAAGCTTATCGATCACTTAATAGTTCCTTTCTCCCTCGATTCCTCTGCCTCTCCGGACGCGCCAACTGACACAGAATTCATCGGTGAAAATCTCGCGCAAAATGAGTACTTCATGCCGACATGGCAGCAGAACGTAACTGAAGCCGAGCTTGAAGCCGCGCTTTCACTGACGCTTCGACTGCCCGCTTTTGACGAGTACCTCATGGGCTACGGCAGCCGCACCGAAACTCTTCCTGAATCCCTTCGCAACCAGGTCTTAACCAGAAACGGAATTAGCTGGCCTTTTGTAGTTGAAGAAGGGGTTATCACCGGCCGACAATAGAAAAACCGGCACCTCAACCCAAAGGTGCCGGTTTAAAGCGAAAGCTAAACTGTTAGCTCACCGTTTTATTAGCTCACAGTGTGAACAATCATGACGTCACAGTCCGACTGACGAGCAACATCAGCCGGCACGGAGCCCAGCAGACGACCAGTCAGCGAGTTAATGCCGCGGTTACCGACCACCAGCAGGTCAGCGCGGCGGTCGGTGACCAGAGACATCAGAGCCTCAACCGGGGAGCCGGAGCGAACCTCGGTCTCAACCTTGGTAGCGCCGACGGCCTCTGCGGCCTCCTTAGCAGCAGCCAGGTTCTTCTGAGCCGGATCATCGCCGAGGACCTGAACCGAATCCTGGCGCAGGGTCTTGGACGCATCCTCTGCAGTCTCGTAGTAAGCGCAGCCGATAACCAGGGTGGCATCGAAAGCAGCGGCAATCGAGGCAGCGCGCTCTACTGCGAGCAGCGACGACTTAGAACCATCCGTGCCGACAACAATGGTCTTGTAATCACTCATGAAAACTATCCCTCACTGTGGAAGTTGCATTAAAACAGTTCATCGTGCGTAACGCCGTCGTTGCCCCGAACCCACTGGCCAGAGCCACTTTCGCGAATACACTGTTTTACTTCCCACAACAGTAGCAAAAAACTACTCGACACCGGCCTCAATCATCCCCTTAAGTTCCTTCTTGAGGTCGAAAATCTCATCGCGCAAGCGCCCCGCGAGCTCGAACTTCAACTCTCGCGCAGCCGCGGCCATCTGCTCCGACAGGTCCGCGATAAGCGCCTCGAGCTCAGCCCTCGGCATCTGCTTACCGCTGGCACCATCGGCCGCGCCCGAGCCGTCGGCACGCGAGAGCAGCGCATCAGCGGCCGCACCGGTCTTGCCTTCGTAATCGGTGTCAGCGTTGTCGTAGACCTGATCCAGAATGTCCGCGATCTTCTTGCGCAGCGGCTGCGGATCGATGCCATGCTCGGTGTTGTACGCAATCTGCTTTTCGCGGCGGCGCTCCGTCTCGTCGATGGCGAACCGCATGGAATCGGTGATCTTGTCGGCGTACATGTGCACCTCGCCGGAGACGTTTCGCGCGGCACGACCAATCGTCTGAATCAACGAGCGCTCCGAACGCAGGAACCCCTCCTTATCGGCGTCGAGGATTGCCACCAGCGAAACCTCGGGCAGGTCGAGGCCCTCGCGCAGCAGGTTAATGCCGACCAGCACGTCGTACTCGCCGAGCCGCAACTGTCGCAGCAGCTCAACGCGCTTGAGCGTATCCACATCCGAGTGCATGTACCGCACCTGCACACCATTTTCGAGCAGGTAGTCGGTCAGGTCCTCCGCCATCTTCTTCGTCAGGGTGGTCACGAGAACGCGCTCGTCACGCTCGGTGCGCTTTCGGATCTCGCCGATCAGATCATCAATCTGCCCCTCAGTAGGCTTAACGACGATCTTGGGGTCCACCAGCCCAGTCGGACGAATGACCTGCTCCACATACTCTCCACCGGTCTTTTCGAGCTCATAGTCACCCGGCGTTGCGGACATGAACACGACCTGGCCCACGCGGGCATCGAATTCGTCGAACGTCAGCGGGCGGTTATCCAGCGCCGATGGGAGGCGGAAACCGAAGTCGACGAGGTTGCGCTTACGGGAAGCGTCGCCCTCGAACATGCCGCCAATCTGTGGCACGGTGACGTGCGACTCATCGATGATGGTGAGGAAGTCCTCCGGGAAATAGTCAATGAGCGTCGCGGGGGCCGAGCCCGGCGCGCGACCATCGATGTGGCGCGAGTAGTTCTCAATGCCGGAGCAGAAGCCGACCTGTTCAATCATTTCGAGGTCGTACTCCGTGCGCATGCGCAGACGCTGTGCTTCCAGCAACTTGCCCCGGTTTTCCAGATCCGCCAGGCGTTCGGCGAGTTCGGCCTTGATGTCCGCGACGGCCCGTTCCATGCGCTCCGGGCCGGCGACGTAGTGCGTAGCAGGGAAAATGCGCAGCTCCGGGACTTGGTCGATGACGTCGCCCGTGACTGGATTGAGGTAGTACAGCGAATCAATCTCGTCGCCGAAGAACTCCACCCGCACGGCCTTTTCTTCGTAGGCCGGGATGATGTCGACCACGTCACCTTTTACTCGGAAGGTGCCGCGGGTAAAGGCAATGTCATTGCGGGCATACTGAATGTCCACCAAAAGGCGCAGGAACTGGTCGCGGTCGACTTCCTCTCCCTCCTTCAGCCACACCGAACGGTCGAGGTAGGACTGCGGGGTACCCAGGCCATAGATGCACGAAACAGAGCTGACGACGACTACGTCGCGACGCGACAGCAGCGCTGAAGTAGCCGAGTGGCGCAGTCGCTCCACGTCCTCGTTGATGGAGGAATCCTTTTCAATATAGGTATCGGTCTGCGCGATATAGGCCTCGGGTTGGTAGTAGTCGTAGTACGAAACGAAGTACTCGACCGCGTTGTTTGGCAGCAGGCTGCGGAGCTCATTGGCCAGCTGGGCCGCCAGCGTCTTGTTCGGTGCCATGACCAGAGTTGGCCGCTGCACCTTTTCGATCAGCCACGCTGCGGTGGCTGACTTACCGGTGCCCGTGGCACCCATCAGGACTACCTCGCGCTCGCCTCTATCTAGGCGCTCCGACAGTTCCGCGATTGCCTGCGGCTGGTCGCCCGAGGGCTCGAACTCGCTGATGACCTCGAAGTTTCCCTCAGCGCGCTCGACTTCACCGACGGGCCGGAACTCCGAGTGCGCGAGGACGGGTTGCTCTGCTGCAAATGCCATAGTTCCCAGCGTAGCGAAGGCTGTCTTGAAAGCGGCTGGTTACGTTACTTCCTGGGGCTTTGGGCTGTCCAGGGCTGGGGCCCAGGGGCTTAGGAGCGGCTGTCGAGTTCCGGACCAACATTAAAATCGGCACAGATTTGGACAAGGCTGGCATAAAGTCGCTGCCAGGCCAGCAAAGGCAGGTTCCGCTTCACCAGCTGGCCCTTAGTGCGCATGGACTGACTCCTGGTGAAGCGCAAGCCGTCTTATCGATGGTCCGCGGCTGCGGCTGCGAGGCTGCGAGGCTGCAAGGCTGCGGGAGGCCTGGGTTATCCACACCCTGAAAGTTGTCCACAGATTGGACGTGGAGCCTCTCTCGCAGCGAAGTCCCTGGGCCGAAAAAGCTTAGAGTCCCGACCATGGGAAGTTTCACCACGGCCGAGTTGCGTGCACTCGGCATCGGAGAGAAAAAGACCAGAGCCCTCCTACAACAAGGCAGGCTAACTAAATTGGTACGGGGCCTCTACATTGACGACCACTCTCCCGCCTCAGTCGCCCGAGCAATCACGGGGCATTACAAAAGCATTGCGCTAAGCGGTAAAAGCGCAGCTCAAATCCACTTGAGACTTCCCCTGACACTTCCTATCCAGGCAGAGGGCGCGGGATCAGTTCAGGCCGAGACCTTCTCCATTAGGCACAGCCGCCTGCCGGCCTACACCGACATCAATGGCCTCCCAGTTGCCGAAGCCCTCTGGGCAGCACGCGCTTCAAAAGACTATGCACACAGAATCCTGGAAACACACTACGCCGGCCGGGACGGCGAGAAGCGACTCAACCACGACCTCAGCCGGATGCGGAAAGTCCCCGCATGGCTGCGTGAAACCATCACCACCACGCCGATTGGCTCATGCAGCGAACTCGAGCGCAAGCTGGCCCGTCCACTAATCAAGCGCGGGTACCGCATCCGAATGAACCAGTACATCGGCCCCTACTGCTTCGACATCCTGCTTGACCAGTGGAAAATAGCCATCGAAGTTGACTCAGAGAAGTACCACGCCAACGAGGACTCGTTCATCACAGATCGCTGGAAGACCAACTCCGGCACGCTGCACGGCTGGATAATCCTAAGGTTCACAGACTCATGCATCAATTGGAATCTCGACAGCGTCCTCGACGAAATCGAGCAGGCAATCCGATGGGTACAAAAGCGCCGTCCCCGCGTGGACTATAAACCAGGATGGCCTGCCTGCCAGAAAGTCTGGGAGTGGAATCCAACGGTTGGCTACGCCAACAAGCAATGACACCTGTCATGGGCAATTCGTGACACCACCTATACGTCCATACCTCTAATCCGCGCTGAACTTGGAACTATGAATCCGGACGTAATTCTCGAGTTCTCCAATATCACCAAGCAATTCAGCAAAGGCCAGGTAACCGCACTCGATGATGTCAGCGCCACCGTCCGCCGCGGTGAGGTCGTCGCCATCCTCGGTGAAAACGGCGCAGGCAAAACCACACTTATCGATCTCATCCTCGGCCTGACCACACCCACCGCCGGCCGCATCGAAGTCAACGGCCAATCATCCAGGAACGCGGTCAATGCTCAGCAGGTCGGCGCTATCTTGCAGACGGGCGGTTTGCTTCCCGACGTAACGGTCGAGGACACACTCAAGATGATTGCCAGTGGCTATTCGGAGCATGTGGCGTTGGCGGACGTCGTAAAGCAAGCGCGGCTGGAACCCTTGCTGAAGCGGAAAGTCGGTAAGTGCTCGGGCGGTGAGCAGCAGCGATTGAAGTTTGCGTTGGCCCTGCTCGGTGATCCGGAGTTGATTGTGTTGGATGAGCCGACAGCGGGGATGGATCCGAGTGCGCGGCGCAATTTTTGGGCGGATATTCATGCCCGGGCGGAGCGTGGCACGACGGTGTTGTTCACCACGCATTACATGGATGAGGCGGAGGATTTTTCGAAGCGAATCATCATGCTGCACAAAGGGCGTATCATGGCGGACTTGGATACGCCGAGCATGCTTGCGCTGAGTAAATCAGTGCTGGTTGAGGCTAATTTTCCGGGTGCGGCACCGGAGCTTTCAGAGCGCACTGAGGTCGATGAGGTCACCTGGTTGAGTAGCGCTGCTGGGGAACCGGCCGGGACCAGTAGGCGCGTGCGGCTGCGGACACGGGATTCGGACTCACTGCTTCGTCACTTGGTAACGGAGACGGATGCGACCGACTTCACGGTCCAGCGCGCGAAGCTTGATGACATTTTCATTTCTATGCAGCGTGACGCAGATGTTGCAGCTGATGCCACGCCCGATGTCGCCGTGGCTGCTGGGAACTAAAGGAAATAACTGGAAAGGATTGCCATGACGTACACCGCGACTGAAACTTCGTCCGACATACCCGGCGCGACTGCTGGTACCAGCGCAACAAAGCTAACCGAATCCCACGGCCTGTCGACATACATCGCCATTCAGATCAAACGCTATCTGTCCGACTGGTCGAACCTGTTCTTCTCCATCGGCCTGCCCATCTTGTTCTTTCTGGTGTTCGGTGCCTCGCTCGACCGCGGCGGCGATGCCTTCCCTCACGGCAATGTCACCGCCTACGTGATGATTGGCATGGCTATTTACGGCGGCGTCACAGCAGCGGTGGCCAGCGCCGGACAAACGATTATGGAGCAAACCACGGGATGGGGTCGCCAGCTTGCGCTGACACCAATGTCGACGTCGCATATTGTACTAAGCCAGGCAATTCTGGTGCTCTTCGCCGCAGTGTTGCCGATTGCGGCAATGTATCTTCTCGGCCTCGTCATCGGCGCCGAGATGGAGCCACGGGCCTGGATTGTCAGCTTCATTCTCTGTGTTGTAACCTGTCTGCCGTTTGGTTTCTACGGCTATGCCTGGGCACTGCTGCTGCCGAAGCCGTCAGCGCTCAGTATCGCGTCGGGCTCGATTGTCGTGCTGTCTTACCTCGGTAACCTCTTTATCCCGATGCAGGGCACGTTGCTGGCAATCAGCCGCTTCACGCCACTGTTCGGTTCTGTGACTCTGTCGAGGTATCCGCTGACCGCAGGTCTTACTCCCAGCACGGATACTGGTGCAGGACTCTACACCGAGCCACTGTGGGTGCCCATTGTCAATGTTGCAGTGTGGAGCATCCTGCTAATCGGCTTCTGCATATATCTGAACAAGCGCGAGAAGTCGCGGCTGTAAATGGCGCGGCGAAACACGGCTAGATAGCAAACCCAAGCGATAGCCATCGCCTCCATCTAACCTGTGACTAACTAGACCAACTTCCCTCTGCCACCGACCGAGACCGCCTAGGCATCTATGACAACCACTTTGCGACGCAGCTTCAGCCATCCCTTCCAGGGATTCCATGTCTACTCCGCACTGTCGGCTGGCATCTGGATTGTGGTTTTACCCTTCGTCTTCTTCGGTTTCGGCGCCGAAAAGGTCGCTCAGATAACTGCGCTGATTGTCAGCTTTGCGCTGGTGTACATCTTCATCTGGGGCTCACTTCACTACTATCCTCGCGGCTGGTTGCAACGAGCTCGCAACATACTTGCCCTGTGCATAGTCGCAGCGTTCGGCCTGCTCTCCATCCCGCTTGTGGGAAACGGCGCCAGCGCATTCCTGCCATTTGTCGCAGCATTGCTCAGTTGGATGCTGCCCATCATCCCCGCCATCCTCAGCATTGGCGTGCTCGGCGCAACAATCGTTACCATTAGTCATTTCTTGGCTCCGGAAAGCGGTCTCATCTTACCCATCGATGCCCTGTTTTGGGCCGTCGTTGTCTGCTGCGTTGTTCAACTCAGCAGGTTCTCCCAGGAACGAGCCCAGCTCAACCAGGAAATTGAGCTCAGCCAGCAGCGCGACTCCATCGCCCGCGATGTCCACGACGTGCTGGGCCATTCGCTGACGGTCATCTCGCTCAAATCTGAAGTCGCGCGGCGTTTGGTCCACACCAACCCCGATGCCGCCGCTGCCGAACTCGAGGCCATCACCGCTCTGTCGCGCACATCGCTTGCCGAAGTCCGCTCAACAGTCACACGCATGCGCCAGCCGGATCTCGCAGGCGAGCTCGCCGCCGCCGCGCGGGCATTCCACACCGCACACATTGAGGCTTCGCTTCCCGACGATTCCAGCGGTGTAACCACCAATGCGAAACTCTTCTCCTGGGTGATTCGCGAGGCCACCACCAATATCATTCAGCATTCTGAGGCAGAGAATGTCTCAATCGAACTCACACCATCCAGCGTGGAAATCATCGACGATGGCATCGGCTTCGACATTTCCGACCTAGGCTGCGATTCCTCCGCGGCTACCACGGGCGAAGGCCAAACTGTCGCCGCTGGTGGATTGGCTGGGCTGAAGCAGCGTGTCCAGGATGCTGGCGGTGACCTCATTATCGAGTCCGCACCAGGTCGCGGCACTCGCCTTGTGGCCACGATGACGCAGTCACGCTTGCAGCGCTCGCACCGCTCCCACCACGCGGGCCGTTCATCCACCACAAGCTCCAAAAACCACCTCACTGACACAACCGTCACCGAATATGCGCGGGAGAATAGATGATTCGCGTTCTCATAGCTGATGATCAGCACCTAGTTCGAGGGGCTTTAAAGGCTCTACTGGAAACCGAACCGGACTTGGACATCGTGGCTGAAGCCGCCGACGGCATTGAAACAACGCAAAAAGTCATCGAGCAGGACGTCGATGTCGCGCTTATTGACATCGAAATGCCGCGCCTCAACGGCATTGACACCATCGCGAAAATTTCTGACCACTGCCGCTGCCTCGTCGTCACTACTTTTGCTCGCCCCGGCTACCTCAAACGCGCACTTCAGGCCGGTGCCAGCGGATTCCTGGCAAAGGACACGCCTCCTGAGCAGCTCGCAGAAGCTATTCGACGCATCCACTCCGACCTCCGAGTCATCGATCCGGCCTTGGCCGAGGCCTCACTTTTCACGGCCGACTCTCCCCTGACCGACCGCGAAGTCGAGATCGCTCGACTGATTCTCCAAGGCGCTGATACGGGCACAATCGCCGGCCAGCTCTTCATTGCCAAGGGCACGGTGCGCAATCAGGTGTCGTCAATTATCACGAAGACGAATACCTCAAACCGCGTCGAGGCCGCGAAAACTGCTCGCGACAATGGTTGGCTCTAGAAAACAGGTCGAAATACCGCCCTGATTTTCATCGAATCGTTATTACTTTCATAGTGCGAAAACTCCCTACTGCCCACTGCGTGACGCCTACGAACACCCACCACACCTTTGCTTCACGACGTGCACTCATCGCCGGTATCCTCGCCACAACCGCATTGACCTTCACCGCCTGCTCTCAAAACGACGGCGCAGTAACTAGCCAATCGGCAGCTGACACCGCCACCATGACTCAGACTGACGGCAACGCATCAAACGCAAACTCAGAGAATAGGCCGAACCCAACCGGCTCAAACTCTGATGCTGGCGGCAGCAATAACGGTGGCGCTGCCGGAAACTCCGACGACACCTCCGACGATGCAAATTCTTCCGAGACGGCCCCATCACAAAATGGTGGACAAACCAATGGGGATACCGAAACCACGTCTTCGTCGTCAAGCGAAAATGCAGACATCGGCCAGGCGATGAGGGACATCATCTACAGCAACTCGTCGCCGGGGACCACGTTTACCGGGGGCGAGGAGATGACTGTTTACGTGTATGGCGATGGTTACCGCACGAATCTGGTCGTTGCCGGGCCGAATACCAGCTGTGAGTTTACCACCGAGGTCTTCCATCAGCAGACCGACGGTCTCAACGCCACCGCTGATAACATTCGCGATAATTTGAAGCCGAATATTCAGGCAACGAGCCCTGCGACCGGCCAGACCTACGATGTCAGCTGCGGCACGCAGGGCGATGGTGTCGTGGCGTGCAGCGGCGGAAACGACGCACGGATTTATATCAATTAGCGTTGATTGCCATTTCGGGAGCAGGCATTTCGTCTTCACTCGTTGACAGCGCAATTGCTGAATACTGCCCTGGCCGATTGATCAGTTTCGACAGACTTGCGGTAATGGCAGGCAACGATTTCACATCGGTGTAGGTCAAGTACCGAGACTTCCATACAGGCTTGAACTTCTCCTTGTAATTGCGCAGCCCGCGGAAGTTATAAATCCGTCCGCCGTAGTTGTACACCAAATAGATCGTTTTTTCGCTGAGCCTAGAATGCGGTCGGGCACCTGTGTTTGACATTGGTGCCATGCCAAAATTGAACTCGGTATATCCATGGTTCTTTGCCCACTCCATCAGATTCACGAAAATGCCATCCATCACTCCATCTGGAGCATCAGGTCGAATGCGCATCAAATCCACTGACGCAACCCTTTGCCCTTGCGGCATTATCGAAGCAAATCCTTCGACACGGTCTGAATCCGCCGATCGAACAACTGCAATCGGTGCACGTGACAGATAATTCTCATCAAAGAAACCGAGCGAGAAGCTCATTTCCGTGCGTTTTCCGAGCCACTCCTGCGATGCGTCTCGCAATTCCATAATGAATTCTGGGCTGTACGGTGCCTCGGCAATTTCAAAAGTACAACCAGAGCTTTCTAACTTGTTGTACATACGTCGGAACGTCTTGCCCTTATTACCGACTCGGGTGAAACCCGAAATATCAACCGTCGCATCTTCACCGAGTTTGACCAGGCTCATGCCCTCATTTACACATCGAGCCAAATGGTCTTCGCCCACTTCATAGAATGCGACCGAGCACTGAAAGGTATCCGCATAGTCAATAAAGTCCGCGAACAGTTGATTGAAGGCATCCGGGTCGCCGAATGGATCACCGAGTGCAATCAAGGTCGTGCCATGGGGGCGGTACAGCAACGCTGCACGGTCCGCACCATTTCGCTTATCGACGGTAAAGAAAACCTGCTTATCGCCTAGGTAATACAGATGCGAAAAAGCATTCCCGCCCCATTTTTCAATCAGGGCCTCGAATCGACGTGTCTGCTCTTCGTTTGGGGCTTCGAACTCCGGAGCGCGACAGCGAGAAAACAATACTGCAATTGCCACAGCACATGCGAGCATTACGTAGAAAAGAACCATTGGCCAGTGAGTATTGGCATGCGGGGATGGTGCGGGTACATTGACCACCTTATTTACCCGAAGCGCATGCCAACTCGAAAGAACGATTGGAATAGCAATCGCCAGAGCTGCCGTTGGTACGAAACTACTCCACTTTAATGGGAGTGGATCTCGATCAAACGCACTGCGAGACGCGAATAGTGCAAGTGCAAAGACCCCAAGATAAATAGCCTCTTCGTAGTCGATTCCGCGCACTAGACACGCAACCGCTGCCACCCCAAGCAGCACTAAAACCAGCTGGTAGCAGCGTCTGACTCGTTGGTTAATTCCGCGAGCCAAGATAAGCAACATGACGGCGATAAACAGCACTGTCAAATGCGATGCACGCCGGACAGTGCTCGGCAAAACTTCTTCGATAATCCGAATACGTGAAGCAATTTCAGGTGTCAGCGCCGAAACAAAGAGCAAAAGACTAGAGAAAACGGTGATAACTGCGAGTATCCGAGCCATGACACGGTGCGGAAAATCGGACTCGAGTTCTTTCACGCTGTCGGAGACCCAAAAGACCGCCGCCAGCAGCCACGGAACGATGTAATAGAAAACGCGGTACAGTACAAGGCCAAGCAGAATATGGTTAGTGTCGAGGCCAACTTTGGCGCACAGCGCAAACACTGTGAGGTCGAAGCTACCAGCTCCTGCAGGCAGGAAAGATAGCAATCCGGCCAGAGTGGCGGTTGCAAAAATAAAGATAGCAATCGGGAGTGAAAACTCCGGTGTGAACACCCGAACGCATACCCAGAAGAACAGCCCAGCTGCTGCCCAATCAACGACTGAGGTGCCGAGAAGATACCACTTTTCCCGCTTTCCTATCTGCGCAAAAGTCGTTTTTCTTAAATCAATTACGCCAAGTTTAAATCTATCCGCTAAGAAAAACAGCGGCAGATAAAAACATGAGATTATGGCGACGACAATTAACCAGCCATCGAAATGCACTGCGTACGGCAACGTTATTGCCAACATTACGAATAACCCGAGTAGGTTGGCAGCCCACACACTTGCCGAAACACCAATGGACTTACCTCGGTCCGCACCCGCCCAGGTATAGTATTTCGCACGGATTGTACCTCCGGTGAGCCCACCGAATCCGGCGAAATTATTAAAGGCCTGCGCAATCCAGCCAATCTTCAATGCTTCGCGTGGCGACACCTCCACACCGGCATATTTGGAGGCGACCAAGTCGTAGAGTCCCGTCGCACTGAACGCAATCAGACCTAACACCATGATGATTGCGTTTACGTGCATCGACGTATCAGCAAAAATTTCTCGAAGTTGGCTTCCTGAAATGGCGGCAAACTGGCCACGAGCCACAAGCACGATAATGGAGATTATCGCGATATAGAAAACAATCTTTAAGATTTTTCCGTGCGCCTTAAGCCACTGGTACAAGGATTGCATCGTCATACCTTTAACTCCGATCTTTAATTTCGCAGATGATCTAAACCAGACAGCCATACTTTTGATGGCCGCATCGAGAAAAATAGTGTTCTTGTGTTCTAGTGGCTTTGCGCCCGGATAAGATTCATTTTCTCCGCAAGCCAGGGGAGCTCGTCGTCAAGCGCGCGATCCCACACTTTCCATTCGTGCGTACCGGAATAGGTGCGCTCTTGGACGTCCATTCCCTGTTCCCGTCCGGCTCGGCAGACTTTCCACAGCCCTTCGATGACATCTTTAGATTCCTCATCGCCTATGGAACAGAATGCGGAATAACCAGTGAAGTCTTCGCCAGAAGCGAAAATCGATAACGGATTATTTGCCTCAAACGTGGCCTTGTCGCCACCAAAGCCCTTCTCGATTGTCGTCTCAAGGTTGTGCAGATTTGGGAACTCCTCGCCTGACATGTCCAGCACGGTACGATACGGGCCTCCCTTACGGCTGAGAACTTGCATCGCGCAGGTACCACCATTGGACAATCCACCTACTGCCCACGACTGCGGTCGAGTATCTACTTGGAAATGTTGCTCCAACCACGCCGGTACGTCATGTTCCAAATAGGTTGCGACCGCCCCATTTTCAGTGTCGGAGCAGAGCGGATTCTTGAAGCTCGAAGATAGCTGATCAACTATCGCCACAATCGGCGCCAAACCATTGTGTTGCTCAGCAAAGCGATCCATAGTATTTTTCAGGTCGCCGTTTACCAGCCAATCCTTCGACGTACCCGGCTGTCCTGGCATCAGTACAAGCACAGGCAGCAGAGGACGAGGTCGAGCGAAATAGGCAGCTGGAACATAGATAATGGAGGAGCGCGGAGAAAAGTCAGTAGCAGGGATATCTGCTTGCACGAGAACGCTGCTATCAGAGCTCAGTTTTTCGACTTGGCGTGGCCGCCACCGTTGTTCCAAGGATGTTTGTTTTGCCGACTCACTGTCACCGGGACGATAAACATCCGCGACCGGCGCAAGCCCATCTACCTCGCCAAAAGCCTGCACTTTGCCTGGTCCGCGTAGCACCTGGGCCAAGTTTGCATACGTGCCATAGTGAATATTGGGAACGGCATAGGCGCCGAGTACTGATAATGAGCAGACGAGAAGACCCGCAATGATGCGCCTAGGCTTCTTGGAAAACGCAATTACAACTAGAGCAACGATGCCGGACAAGCCAGATGCGAATGGTCCGAAAACTTCAATACCGATGTAGTCCGGGATCGGTCGCCACACCTTATTAAGCACATACCAGCCGATGGTGCTCACCACAGAGACAGCCACTACAATCGCGCAAACTTGAATTAGTCCCGATTTTCTAGAGCTGTTCCCCTTTGCAACCAGCCAAAGGAGAAACCCGAGAGTCAGCAGCATTAGTATAACTGCGATAATTTCTGGAACTCTGCCACGCAGCTGTACCAATTTGGCAGCCTCAAGGGCGTACCACGACCAATCTTGCATGCGGTAAAGACTATTTTTTAAAAGGAAGAGAATGCACAGAATATCTGAAGCTCTTATCTAGAATTGTCGCTTCGATTTGTAGCGCTCAGAGATGGCACGCCAAAGCTGGTGTACACAGCTTCGCGGACTGACGACCATCACATCCTGCAGCTTCATGCTTCGAACTCATGAGATTCCACCTACAGTAAATACCATGACTGTTTCCCGCTTGCGCCCCTTCGGCGAGACCATCTTCGCCACCATGTCCCGCCTCGCTACCGAGCACGAGGCGATCAATCTTGGACAGGGCTTCCCCGACTGGGATGGGCCGGACGAGGTGCTCGCGGAGGCGCGACATCAGATAGCTGGAGGAAACAACCAGTACGGCCCCGGCCGCGGTATGAAGGTGCTCCGTGATGCCATCGTCGCCGATCGCGCCCGCCGCACGGGGCAGGTCTACGACGCCGACACCGAATGCCTCGTCACGGTCGGCGCCACGGAGGCGATTGCCGCCACCGCCTTGGGGCATCTCGAACCCGGCAGCCACGTCATCGTCATCGAGCCGTACTACGACTCGTACAAAGCCGTCATCGCACTGGCTAACTGCACATATACCGCGGTGCCGCTCATCCCCGCAGCTTCCGGCACGGCACGCTCCTGGTCGCTCGACCGCAGCGCGCTTGCCGATGCCGTCACCGCCAAAACGGCCATGATCATCATCAATTCGCCGCACAACCCCACCGGCACCGTCCTCGCGGACGAGGACTTGCAGGCCATCGCCGATGTCGCCATCGCAAACCATCTACTCGTGCTTGCCGACGAAGTCTACGAACGCCTGTACTTCAACGGATTGTCACACTCTTCCATCAGCGCTCTGCCCGGCATGCGCGAGCGGACCATTGTCGTGTCCAGTGCCGCAAAAACCTTCAACGTCACCGGCTGGAAGATTGGCTGGACGCTCACCCCGACCGAGCTACTCGATGGCGTGGTTAAAGCCAAGCAGTTCTTGAGCTATGTCGGTGCCACTCCCCTTCAGCCAGCCGTCGCCCGTGGCCTGCAGGAATGCGCACCGTGGGTGGACGAACTGGCGGGGCAGCTCGAGGGCAACATGCGGCTCCTCGCCGATGGCTTGGAGGGCCTTGGCGCCGATGTCTTCACGCCGCAGGCGGGGTATTTTGTCGTCGCCGATATCTCGAGCTGGGGGCTTGGCGACGCCCTGGAGACCTGCACCCGGCTGGTCAAAGAATGCCGCGTCGCAGCCATCCCCGTCACCGCTTTTGTGGATGACCCAGAGTCAGAAAAGTACCGCTACCTGGTACGGTTCGCTTTCTGCAAGCGCGCCGAGGTGATTGAGGAGGCTATTGCGCGGCTACGGGATTATCTTGCTGCCCGGCCTGCAGCTGGCGAATCTGATTCAGCGGCTGAATAATCCGCTCCCAAATCCGGTCGACCTGGCGCACGAGGTCCTCCTCGGTGCCTGAGTTTTCCAGAACCACGTCGGCGAACTGCAGGCGCTTGTCATCGCTGATTTGCTTAGCGATGCGCTGCTTCGCATCCTCTCGGTCTACACCGCGACTTTCCACCAGACGGTCGAGACGGACCTCCACTGGGGTGTGCACAACCACGACGAGGTCCTGCGCTTCCGACTGCCCCATTTCAATCAACAGCGGAGAGTCAAAAACAATGATGGCGTCACCTGCCGCGTTGAACTGCTCTTCGGTGCGCTGCTCAATACGCGGGTGGGTGATGGAGTTCAGCAGCTCCGTCTTCTCCGCTGATACGAAGGCCCGCTTCGCAAGCTCGCCGCGGTTGAGGGAGCCGTCGTCAAACAAAATGCCCTCGCCGAAAGCTTCGGCGAGTTCGGCCAGCGCCGGTTCCCCGGGTTCGACGACATCGCGAGCGATCTGATCAGCGTCGATGATGACAGCACCGAGCTCGGCAAACCTACGGGCGACCGTAGATTTCCCACTGCCCATGCCGCCGGTTAGTCCTACTTTGAGCATGTCTCTAAGGGTACGTGGACACGCCCCCGCACGTTAGTGCTTTACGACGAGATCCTCGATGCGGTGACCCTCTTCAACGGGATCTGGGTTGACTGGGGCCGGGGCGGTGCCGTTACCGAATGGGCTGCCACCAAGGGCCTCACGGCCGTGCGGCTGGAGCAGGTCAGAGAGCTCCGGCCCCTTCGGGACAATCCCTAAAGGATTGAGGTCGCGATGGACTTCGTAGTAGTGGCGCTTGATATCGACGAAGTCAGTGGTGTCGCCGAAGCCCGGAGTCTGAAAGAGATCACGCAGGTAGTTGTATAGAACCGGCATCTCGGAAATCTTGCTCCGGTTGCACTTGAAGTGGCCGTGGTAGACAGCATCGAAGCGGATGAGGGTTGTGTAAAGGCGAATGTCGGCCTCAGTGATGTGGTCGCCAATGAGGTAACGGCGGGTCTCCAAGCGCTCAGAAACCTTGTCTAGGGCATTGAACAGCCGGTCGTAAGCTTTGTCGTAGGAGTCCTGCGAGCCTGCGAAGCCGCAGCGGTAGACACCGTTATTGATCTCGGTGTAGATGAACTGCATAAGCTCATCCATTTCCGCACGCAGCTCCTCCGGGTAGAGATCCGGGGCGCCGTCACGGTGAAACTCGGTCCACTCGGTAATGAAGTCCAAGGTGATCCGGGGGAAGTCATTGGTCACGACCTCGCCCGACTCGATCTCGACGATGGCCGGAACAGTAATACCGCGCTGGTAGTCCGGGAAACGCTTGAGGAATGCCTCCTGCAGGCGCTCGTAGCCTAGTACTTCGTCACGGCCACCTGGTCCCTTGTCGAATGCCCAGGAGCGGGCATCGTGCACTGGCCCTGGAATTCCGACTGAAATTGCATCTTCCAAGCCGAGCAGCCTGCGAACGATAAGCGTGCGATGCGCCCACGGGCAGGCGCGAGCTGCAACAAGGCGGTAGCGACCGGCTTCAACGGGCCACGTCTTAATTCCGTCGCCTACCTCTCGACCGTTCTTAACAATGCGGTCGTTGATATAGCGGGTGTCGCGGTTAAAGTCCTTACCCTCCTGCGAGTACACACCGCCTGTGGAGTGGGAGGAATCCTCTACGTGATTAGCGTTATCTACCTGTTTGGCTTCGTCCTTTGTTGTCATGTCACCAATCATATGGGTAGAGAGACGGGCTGTCAACGGCAGTAAGGGCAGCCAGAGCCACCAAAATCGACAAGGCCACCAGGACATTAGGGCCCTTAGGGCCAATAGGACGGCTTGCGCTTCGCCAGCAGCCCGTTACTGTGCAGCAAGCCACTTCTGGTGAAGCGCAAGCCCGCTTTAGGCAACAGCGGCGCCACCTTTATGGCCCAAAGCCCCAACACCAGGACCAAAAATGCAGCAAGCTCCCAAGCCGCCGCTATAAGAACAAGGCCGAGCAGGTGCCCGTCGTAAAGCAAAGAAGGCACGAAAAAGCCCCAGCGAGGAAAACCTCGCCGGGGCGATTTCTCAAAGGGACGTGTAAGCCCTTAGCGGCCTAGCTTAGTTGCCAGCCAGCTTCTCGCGCAGAGCAGCGAGCTGCTCGTCGGAAGCCAGGGTGCCGCCTGCGTTGTCTGCAGCCGGTGCAGCCGGAGCAGCCGGGGCTGCCTCGCCGGACTCGGAGGAGTAGTTCGAAGCGGTCTCTGCAGCCTCGGCAGCTGCAGCGCGGTGACGCTCGATCTGGGCAGCGTGCAGCTGGTGGTGACGCTCTGCCTCTGCGTAGCGAGCCTCCCACTCTGCGCGCTGAGTCTCGAAACCTTCCATCCACTCGTTGGTCTCCGGGTCGAAGCCCTCCGGGAAGATGTAGTTGCCCTGCTCGTCGTAGGAGTCGCCCATGCCGTACTTGGTCGGGTCGAACTCTTCGGTGAAGTCCTCGTCAGCCTGCTTGAGGGACAGGGAGATACGACGACGCTCGAGGTCGATGTCGATGACCTTGACCATGACCTGCTCGTCGACGGAGACAATCTGGTCCGGAACGTCGATGTGGCGGGAAGCCAGCTCGGAGATGTGAACCAGGCCCTCGATGCCCTCCTCGACGCGGACGAACGCACCGAACGGAACCAGCTTGGTGACCTTGCCCGGAACAATCTGGCCGATTGCGTGAGTGCGGGCGAAGACGCGCCACGGATCTTCCTGAGTAGCCTTCAGGGACAGGGAAACGCGCTCGCGGTTCAGGTCGACCTCGAGAACCTCGACAGTGACCTCGTCGCCAACCTGGACAACCTCGGACGGGTGGTCGATGTGCTTCCAGGACAGCTCGGAAACGTGAACCAGGCCGTCAACACCGCCGAGATCGACGAATGCGCCGAAGTTGACGATGGAGGAAACGACACCCTTGCGGACCTGGCCCTTCTGCAGCTGGTGCAGGAACTCAGAGCGGACCTCAGACTGGGTCTGCTCGAGCCATGCACGGCGGGACAGAACGACGTTGTTGCGGTTCTTGTCGAGCTCGATGATCTTGGCCTCGATCTCCTGGCCGATGTACGGCTGGAGGTCGCGGACACGACGCATCTCGACGAGGGAAGCCGGCAGGAAGCCACGCAGGCCGATGTCGAGGATCAGGCCGCCCTTGACGACCTCGATGACGGTACCGGTAACCGGCTCGTCGTTCTCCTTGAGCTGCTCGATGGTGCCCCAAGCACGCTCGTACTGAGCGCGCTTCTTGGACAGGATGAGGCGGCCTTCCTTGTCTTCCTTGGTCAGGACCAGCGCGTCGATCTCATCGCCAACTTCGACCACTTCGTCAGGGTCGACATCGTGCTTGATGGACAGTTCGCGGGAAGGAATGACACCTTCAGTCTTGTAGCCGATGTCGAGAAGAACCTCGTCGCGGTCAACCTTAACGACGGTGCCTTCAACGATGTCACCATCGTTGAAGTACTTCATCGTCGAGTCGACAGCGGCCAGGAAATCCTCAGCGGTGCCAATGTCGTTGATGGCAACCTGAGGGACGTTAGAAGTGGACATATAAGATGTGCTCCGAAGCGGATAGAAATCGAAAAACGGACAATTTCGGCCTTGCCCCTCAAAGAAACTCCTGGACAATCGGGCCAAATCCGCTTTCGGCGAATCTCGCCATTGGCAATTAGTTAACCCGATGTCCATGAAGCTCGAGGCTGCAAAGTCGGCACGCTAATGCATACCTAGCGAACAATACCGATTTGAGCTGCGACATTCAAGTCCGCAACACATCCGCGACAAACCTGCAACAAGTCCGCCGACCAGCACTACGGCCCGACCTTCGCACCACTAATGCGCAGCAGTATCCCAGTTCACACCAGCACCGATAGAAACATCCAACGGAACCAACAATTCAGCCGCCGAGTCCATCTCCCGATGCAGCAGCTCCTTGATGGCTTCCTCTTCCCCATCTGCAACTTCCACAACCAGTTCGTCATGAACCTGCAGGAGGACACGTGAGCGCAACCCGCCCCGTCGTAAAGCATCGTCGACCCGGAGCATTGCAATCTTAATAATGTCTGCCGCCGAGCCCTGGATCGGCGAGTTCAATGCCGCACGTTCCGCGTTATCGCGAGCGATGCGGTTGTCGGCGTTGAGTTCCGGCAGGTAGCGACGACGATCGAACATCGTGGCCGTAAAGCCGTCCTTACGCGCCTGCTCAACAACCTTGTGCAGATAATCGCGCACGCCGCCGAAGCGCTCGAAGTAGTCCTCCATGAGCTTCTTCGCCTCGCGCTGCGGAATGTCGAGCTGCTGCGCCAGACCAAAAGCACTCAGACCATAAGCCAGTCCGTAGCTCATCGCCTTCACACGACGACGCAGCTCGGGCGTGACCTCATCAATGCCGACGCCGAAGACCTTCGAGCCGACGTAATTGTGCAGGTCCTCGCCCTGGCGGTAGGCCTCAATCAACCCCGGATCCTGCGACAGGTGCGCCATCACGCGCATCTCAATCTGCGAGTAGTCCGCGGTGATCAGCTGCTCATAGCCATCGCCGACCACGAACGCCTCACGAATCCGTCGCCCGAACTCCGTGCGCACCGGGATGTTCTGCAGATTCGGCTCCGTCGACGACAGACGCCCCGTCGCCGCGACCGTCTGATTAAAAGTCGTATGAATACGGCCATCATCAGCAACAGCCTTAATCAGCCCCTCCACGGTCGTCTTCATCTTCTGCGACTCGCGGAACTTCAGCAGGTAGTCCAGGAACGGATGCGGGTTGACCTTCGCCAGCCCCTCAATTTCCTTCGCCGCCGTGGAATAGCCCGTCTTCGTCTTCTTTGTCTTGGGCATTCCCAGCTGGTCAAACAGAACCTCTTGCAACTGCTTCGGCGATCCGAGATTCAGCTCAGGCTTATCGACGAGGTTGCGAGCCTCACTCTCCGCCTCATCGGTAGCCGCCTGCGCCTGCTTGCGGAGCTCCTCGAGCGCATCAACATCGACAGCGATACCGGCGCGTTCCATCCGACCCAGCACTGGGGCGAGCGGGACTTCCAGGTCGGCGTACACGCTGTAGAGCCCGGCCTCGTCGAGTTCGACAGCCAATCGCTCAGCCAGGTCGATGACGGCGGCGACATAGGAAGCGTCTTCGGCCGGGCCATCGAGCAGGGTCATCTGGCCCTCGGCCTGCGAAAGAGTCTGGCCCAGGTGACGCTGGACGACGTTGTCCAAGCTGTAGCTGCGCTGGCTTGGGCGCAGCAGATACGCAGCCAGGAAGGTGTCGTGGATGACCCCGGCCAGCTCGAAGTCGTAGTTCCAGAGTGCATGCATGGCCGTTTTAGAGTCATGCACCAGCTTCGGATGGTCGCCAGCGAGCCACTCGCGCAGTGCGTCGGCATCTTCGGCGGAAAGATCACCCAAGTCGAGAGAAACAGCCTGGCCGGAGGTCTTGCCCTTCTCATCTGCGGAGCCAATCATCAGGGTGTGCTCCCCGACCTGCAACGCGGCCGGCTCGTGCAGATTATCGAGCCAGGCAGCCAGGGCGCCGTCGTCAAGCGAAACAGCCTCGAGCTTTGTCGCGCTGTCGCTGATGGAGGCAGTGACGCCCGCGCCTTCGATGGAAAGGGTGCGGAAGACGCGTTCGCGAAGGTTGTCGCCGAATTCGAGGCGGTCGAAGAAGTCGATGATTCCCTGGGCGTCGGCGGGACGGAGCTCGAGCTCGTTCGGACCGTACGGCAAGGGCAGATCCTTGACCATTTCGGTGATGTCGCGGTTCAGCTGGACGTTTGCGACGCGCTCGCGGAAGTTATCGCCGACTTTGCCGCGGATTTCGTCAGCGTGGTCGATGAGGTTTGCCAGCGTGCCGTACTGAACGATCCACTTCGTCGCGGTCTTCTCGCCGACCCCCGGAATGCCCGGGAGATTGTCGGAGGGGTCGCCGCGGAGAGCCGCGAAATCCGGGTACTGAGTCGGCGTCAGACCGTACTTCTTCTCGATAGCAGCAGGCGTGAAGCGATGCAGCGTGGTGACGCCGCGCATTGGATAAAGCACCGTCGTGGTGTCGTTGACCAACTGGAACGAGTCACGGTCACCAGTGACGATGAGCGTTTCGAAGCCCTCAGGCTTGGCTTGGGTAGCCAACGTCGCGATAATGTCGTCGGCCTCGTAGTTGTCCTTTTCCAGCGTGACGATGCCCATCTCTTTCAGCACCTGCTGAATAAGCGGCACCTGACCACGGAATTCCTCAGGAGTCTTCTCACGCTGGGCCTTATACTCCGGGAAAATCTCGTTGCGGAACGTCTCGCGGGCGACGTCGAAGGCGACCGCCACGTGCGTGGGCTTTTCCTCGCTGAGGATATTGGACAGCATAGAAAGGAAGCCGTACACCGCGTTCGTTGTCTGACCACCGGTGGTTGAGAAATTATCCACCGGAAGGGCAAAGAACGCGCGGAAGGCCATGGAATGACCGTCGATAAGCATGAGGGTCTTCTTCATGACATCCCAGTGTAGGAAAATATTGAACAGCGTAGGAAAACCGAGATACGCGCTGAGGAATCGCGAGCTGCGGAGGATGAGCTGTTGGCCGGTCAGCTTCAGTGAACAATAATTACGGTAATCAGGCTGCATTTTGAAACGGATTCAGCAGCCCCTTAGTCCACCTGAACAGTGATTCGCAAGAGTGAGCCTCTCGAGCGTCGCTTGGCACCTGGTTTCAGTTTCCGAAATGCTGTAATCCAACTTTAATATTCGCCTTATTTTCCTGGAGTTTTTCCATATTTTCCAGCGATTGTTCAACAGCATGCACGGAACCTGCCCCAAATGAGGCACCTAGAAATTACCCCCTCTTTGAGGTGGCCGCGAAAACATATCACCACGTCCTGCGCATGCCTCTGAAATCAATTGGCGTAGTTACGCTTTCATGGCTTTAGACTCTTCAGCATGAGTGAGTTCGATTCGACCGATTTCCAACGGAGCGCCCAGTCCACCCGCGAGCGCATCATCGCGGCTGCAGCTCGGCACTTCGCGCGCAAGCCTTTGCGAAGCGTGCCGCTGAAGGAAATTGCCAGCGATGCGGGCGTTAGCGCGCCGCTCATCATCAAGTACTTCGGCTCCAAAGAAGGTCTCATGGCCGAACTGATTGACTTCAGCCAGTTCAAAGGCACACTCAGCCGAGCTCCCTTCAATGAACTTGGCCAGCGGATGGCCAGCGCTATTTTGACTGGTCAAGGAATGGCCGGACAGTCCATGATTCCACTGATTGTCGGATCCCTCGACTCCGAGGAAACCGCAAAAGTCATTTCCGAGCGGTTCAATGAAGCTGTTGCAGATGACCTAATTCGCCGCGTCGAAGCGGACGGACCGGAAGACGTTAGCCACGACACTGCTGTGCACCGCAGCCAGATGGCTATTTCCCTCTGCGTCGGATACCTAGTTCTTTCCGACACCGGCCTAATCGATGAGGCCAACGCGCCGAGGATTTCGGTTGAGGCCCTGGGCAGCTGCCTGCAGCAAATCATCGAACACGGCTAAGAACCGAGCACGGCTAAGAAAGCAGCTCCACTGCCCACCGCCTACTGCCCCCCCCACTGCCACCGACTACTCCTGCGTAACTCACTGAATCAGCAGCGCCACCCCAGGCGCTGCTTTTTTGTTTTGTGTCTTTAATCGCACCCCGAAGCTACTAATACACACACGGAAATACGCTTCTTCTCAGGTGGAAGACATACAATGGCCTGCGATGTCTACTGAAAATACGAGCGCTCCTGGCGCAGAGTCGACCACGCTGCCGACCACGAGCCCCTACTCTGAAATCCCGAAGCCGACCCCGCTGGGTGTCATCGCCAACGCAGTTCGCGGTGGCCTCATTGGTCTCGCCGAGACGATTCCGGGGGTCTCCGGCGGAACCCTTGCGCTGATCACGGGCATCTACGGACGCCTGATTGAATCGGCCAAGCGCATCACCGACCTGCCGCGGGCAATGTCGAAGGGCACCTTCAAGGAGGACCTTCGCAGAATCGACTGGTGGCTGCTCATCCCGGTGGCTATCGGCATGGTTGCCGTGGTCTTCTCCATGGCAGGCGTCATGGAGAACTTCGTCACCAACCAACCAGTCGCTTCTCGAGCACTGTTCATGGGCATGATCGCCGCCTCGATCACCATGCCGCTGAACGAGCTACAGCCGGGTGCTCTGCGTCAGCCGGGCATGCGCGGCAAGGCCATCGCTGTCTTCCTGTTCTTCAGCATCGCCCTGTTCGCGCTGACCTCCCTCCCCCAGGCCGCACCGACGCAGCCGCCTCTCTGGCTCGTACTCATCGCCGCCTCGATTGCCGTGTGCGCGCTGGTTCTGCCGGGTGTTTCGGGCTCTTTCTTCCTGCTGGTCATCGGACTCTACGCACCGACCATGGGCGCAATTCACGACCGCGACTTCGCCTACATCGGCACTTTCTTCGTCGGCGCGCTGATTGGCATCGTCCTGTTCATCCGCTTCCTCGAATGGCTGCTGAGTACGCACCAGGCGCTCACGTTGGTCGCCATGTCCGGCCTCATGCTCGGTTCGCTGCGCGCTCTCTGGCCGTGGCAGACCGAAAACAACGAGCTCCAGGGCATCGGCTCCGACTGGGGACTCGCCCTCGGACTGTTCATTCTCGGCGCCGCAATCGTCAGCGTCGTCGCTTATGCGCAGCGCCGTTTTTCTAATTCGGGGTCGATGGACTAAACTAGTCAAAGTCGCTTCGATAGAGCATTTTCGCTTATCGACGGCTTTGCGCCCCTGTAGCCCAATTGGCAGAGGCAACGGATTCAAAACCCGTCCAGTGTGAGTTCGAGTCTCACCGGGGGCACGATTTGAAAACCCGCTTTCACCTGGCTTTTAGCCTGGTGGGGGCGGGTTTTTGCTTGTCTGCGTATTCACTATCTTTCACTCTTTTTCACGCACTTTCACGGGTATTTTGCACCAAAAATGCACCACGAACGCACCACACAATTGCGCCGTAAAGCAGCAGGATTCACAATCCCAAGAGTTCGGCTGTGAAATCGCACTTTTCGAAAACAGTATCGTTGCCCCAACCCGCCCTGTAGGCATGAAAAAACGCCCCGCTGGCGAACCGTTCGGAAATCCCGAACAACTCAAACCAGCGGGGCAAAGATTCTTGAGTTATGTCTCGGTCGGTGGATTCCTGGCTGTCGGTAGCGCCTGCGAATCCCCAACAATCCCAGTCAGTCTCGCCAAATCCGGCTGCGGTGCGGCACCCTCCGCACCACAACGCGCCCAATCAATAAACTCGCGCAGCCAACCAATCGCATCCGTGAGACCACGGCGAAGCAAATGCGTCCGGTCCTCCTCCACACGAAGCATCGCCTCCGTGTCCCGCAGGCGACTCTCGACGCTATCGAGCCGGTCCTCAAGCTTCTTAATCCGATTGTCCTGGCTCTGCAGCAGCGTCCCATTGAAAGCCACCGACGACTCTTCTTTACGGCCCTTCCAACCAATCCACGCCACGATAATGCCGACTATGGCTCCCGGAATGGAGTTAATTAAGTTTCCCCAGTTGATCTCCATGCGCAACCTCCCCACGGGAGCGGTTTCGTCCCATCACTGTGGCAGACGCAGCCGCAGTAATAGCCAACAGCAGATAATTCTTCGCGCTCACCCACATTCGTGACCCATCGTGAATCGCGTCAATCGCATACGAGCTCGCCCACATTGTCAGCAACGCCCCGCAGATTGCAATGCCCGCGGTTCGGCTGGCCCTTCCGAGTGCCGCCCACTTCCCTTTCGGCGGAGTGGCCGCACCAATAGCCAGAAGCAGCGATGCGGCCGCCCATGCCAACGCCGGGCTACCGGCGGGCAGCGCTGCCTCGACTGGTGTGAGTGCGGTCACCGAATGCCCGTAGTATCCGGCGCTGGTGGCTGCAGCATAGATTGCCCAGACCGTAGCGATGAGGCGCGGGTTGAACAGTTTTTCCGTCACCGCGCCAACCCCTACTCGCCCAACCGGTGCTCACCGACATACTCGCCGGCATTGGTGGTCGCAGCGGCGGTTCCCAGGCCGAGAACCGGGGCAATAACCGCCAGCAGCGCATCCATCTGCACTTCGCTGCCCCAGCCGAGGTAGACGCCGAGGACACCGAGCGCTGCGGCGAGACCGTAGACGGCCTGACGCCATGGTGTGTCAGAGTGCAGCAGAGCGAAGATGAGGGTGACGGTTGCGATGATGACACCGGTGATGGCTGGTGCTGCGGTGTCGTCCAGGACGCCCCAGGATACGAGCGCTGCGACGAGCGCTGACGCTACCGCGTACCAGCTGGCACGAGCAGACGCTGGAATGAAATTACGAATGGTTTCCATGATTGTTTCTCCTTCTTTGAGGTATGAAAAATGCCCGCGCCGGTATTGACGCAGGCATGAAAAAAGCACCCCGGCGGGGTGCTTACTTATTGTTAGCGACAAGCTGCCTGAGCTCATCGAGTTGCTTCTGTAGCTCTCCTACCTGCTGCCGCAGTGCGAACACTCCCGCGTCCGCATACATGATGTAGTCAGCAAGTGGTGCGATGTGCTTCGAGCCAGGAACATGGCTCTTGCACGGAGTGTTGAGCGTAAGCGGTGCGGTCATAGGTGCCTCCTTTTTCTTCACCGCAGTGGAATACAGATAGCCCTTGGGTGGGATCATTGTTGCGAGCTGCTCGAACGTGACCCACGACCCGTAGGGCTGAAAGCCGCTATCGGCGAGCCATACATGCCGCTGCCCCGCGTCATCGACGGCATAGCCCATCACGCACAGGTAGTGGTAGACCGTGCCTCCGGAGTACGCGAGGTTCTGACGGCTCTTGTAGCTGGCGCGCGGGTAGTTCGACGGTGGGGCCACAATGTTGGCCAGCACGCCGAACCCTGCGTCAATGCTGGCGGTGACTCGCTGCCACAGCTGGTCTCGCTGCGCCCCGGTTGGCGGGTCATTCGGCATTTCCGCCAAAGCCCACTTTCCCGCAGGCGCGTGCCTGTCGAGCACAGGCTTAATCTGGCCAATCCAGTCGGTGCCCCGCGTCGTTGTGCCCATCTCACGTGCCAGGGTCGCCTCCGGCAGAAGAACACCGGTGGCGGCTCTGATGATGGTTTGAGCCGACGCAGGGCCACAGTTGTAGCCGGTGTCTTGCCAGATCTGGTCACGCCGGTAGTCGAGCATCTTTTCCATGGGTTTCCTTTCTCGTCCCGGCTGAGGCGCAGGCTGTGTCGCACGTGCGCCTGTGAAAACGAGTTTGAGTTGGTCGATGGTTCCCCTATACGCATTGACATCAACCTTGAAGCCAGCGACAAGACCGTTTGAGCCGTACTGCAGAATGTCTGGCTTCTTGTTGCCGAGTGGGTAGTCCCACCCTCTGTGGTTGTCGCCGCCATCACTGTCGTATGCGGCGCGGTATGGCAGTGTTCGGTTGCGGCCGTAGTTGGATACCCACAGAGCTCCGAGTCCGGACATTGACGGTTCGCCACCGGGCATGTTCTCCCAGTACCACGCGCCGCTGTAAATGCCGGCGACAATGTATCCGCGTTTTTCTAGCTCGCGTTTGGCTGCCCACACATCATTTTTTGTGAGCAGCTTCCGATTTCCTGCGACGCTCTCTACGTCAATCCACACCGGCAGGTCACGGCGCCCACCCATCTGCTGATCGATGACATCAACCTGCTGGGCAATTGTCGTTCCCTCGGACGGTGCGCGCAGGTACCAGTAGGTCGCAATCAGAAGCCCGGCGCGTTCTGCGTCTTTGAGGTGCGAGTGGAAAACTTTGTCGCGGTAGGTGCCGTCGCACAGTCGTAGGATTGCGAAGCTGATGCCTTCACTCTTGGCCTGTGTGAGGCTCATGCCGTTTTGGTGTTCTGAGACATCAACGCCGAATATTGTCATCTCTTTGTCCTCCCTTGTTTGGGTATGAAAAAAGCCCCCTGTGGGGGCTAGGTGGAGTAGATAGGGGCTAGAAGCTCACACACCGTTTTGTATGAAATGCCGATGTTAATCGGATTGCCGTCCGTATAAATCGTCCCGTAAACACCGGTTTTGATTTCCGTCACGGGAAGCATTTGTGAGCCACCCTTAGCGCGAATCATCAAGTCCTCTACTCCGATGTATGGCTTGAGTCGCGTTTGTTCGCCGTTTTGCGTGGCGACTTGGTTGGTGTAGCGGGCTCGTGACGTGAATTCGGCTACGACTCTGTATCCGGTGATGGTTCTGCTTGGCCATATTTTTTTGGTGCCGACGGTCACCGTTTTCACTAGCCCCCCCCGACACGGATACCCTTGGCTTTGTTGAGTACAACCATTCTTTTTACCCCCACACCGGCTGGTAGAAACTCAACTGGTCGCCTTTTTTGGCTATATCGCTAGTCAGTCTTGAAGATATGATGATTTGAGATCCTGCAGTGCTATACCGAACGTATGTCACCAAATAGTGCCTTCCGTTAGCCCCTCTTAGATATAAGTCTTTAATATCTTTTAGGGCATTGAATTCATCTTTTTCCGTCTTATAAAAGACAATCTTGTTTGTGTCAGAGTAAATAACTGAGGCCTCGTATGGCCCGGCGATTTTGTTCCAGCCCACGATCTTTTTGGCTTGCCAGATGACTCGGCCAGCGACACGCACGAACTGCACTAGCGCCCGGCCACGGTACACGCCCTTCACACGGTTTAGAACAGGCATGGGCTACTCCTGGATGTAGATAGTGTCCGAACGCGAACCAGTACCACGGGCGATAGTGCGGTAGGTAGTGGATGTGACCGCTGTGGACTCCAACGCCGCCACACGCGCCGCAAGCGCATCCAACTGCGCCTTCGTCACCGCGTCCTTCGGCCCCACCGCATCACCAACACGCATCGTGCCCGTTCCAGTACGCAACGCCACCGTCAACGGAGTCGGATTGTAGTCAAACTCATATTTCGGGAGAATCCCGTCCACATACGCCTTCGTGGTCGCGTCATCGTCAGCCTGTGGAGTCGCCGTCTTCACCTGCCCGCCCTCCGTGCGCTGCACCAGAGAACCAGCGGTCACAGACTCCGATACCGGCTGTTTGTCCAGCTTGTCAGCCAACCCCGGCACCGTCGGTGCGTCCCACGTACCCGACAGGTCACCGGCAAGCTGCACGCCACCCGCAACCTGCGAAGTAGCGCGCGGAACCGTCGTGAGCGCGTTATCAGCCCGCGTCAACGACTCCCGCACCGGCTGCGACAGTGCTTCACGCGGCCAGCCGTCCTCCGGCGCGCCGACCTGCGCCGACTCCGCAGCCTGCAACGCCGCGTCCCTAGCTTCCTCAGCCCCAAGACGCGCACCACCAGCAGCGTCCGCCGCATTCCGCGCCGACTCCGCCGAACCAGCAGCAGCATCACGAGCCGACCCCGCCGCCTGCGCCGCCGACTCCGCACGCACACGATCAGCCTCAACACGGCCAGCAACCGTAGCCACCGCAGACTGAGACACACCAGCACGCTCCGCGAACCCCTGCGCAGCAGACGCCGACCCCGCAGCATTCTGCTCCGACAGGGCCGCAGCCTGAGCAAACCCCGCAAGCTCCGCGCGAGCCTGGTCAGCAGCGGTAGTCGCGGCCTTACCCGCTGCCGCTTCCGCCCGGTCAGCGTCCTCCTTCGCGGAGGTGGCAGAACCAGCAGCACCCTCAGCCGAAGATGCAGCAGTGTCACGCGCCTGCTCGGCACGCACAGCCGCCGACTCCGCCCGCTCCGTCAAGTCCGTGAACTCGCCGCGCACCAGCGCCAGAGAACCATCCACAACGCGCTGCACCGACGCTTGCGCCTGCACAGCCTCATCCCTAGCGCGCTCAGCACCAGACTCAAACCCCGACGCACGCTGAGCAGACAACTCCGCCTGAGCAGCCGCAGCCTTCGCAGCATTCACCACCGCATTCGACGGCTGATACTCCTCCGAGTTCTCAATCATGTCCGCCAGCGACACAGTGCCCGACTCCGGCAGGTCAAACGTCCACGGCTCAAAAACACCCGGCGCCACAAGCTCAACAGTTGTCCTGCCCGGGTCAAGCTCACCCGTCCTAAACCGGCCAGCCACCAGCGGGTAATCCCGCCGCTCCCTGGTCACAATCCCCGACGTGCCAGTCGCACGCCGCGTCACGGTCGAGAAAACCGTGATAGTGCCATCCGTCGGCTTCAAACCAACATCCTTAATGTCTCCGATCAAGATCGTCATGGGGATACCTCCATATCCGGATTAGTAGGTTCAGGAATCACCGCATCCTCATTCGGAACAGTCACTTCACCAGAGTTATCCAGACGCGAATCCTGCTTTACAACCGTCAACGCCGAAAACTCCGTACCACCGAGCCACCAACGCCAACGAGAAGACCAACACCTCACATCAATCCAATAACCCGGCTCAGGAACCACAACCGTCCGAATAATGACCAGCGAGTCTTCAAACTTTCCTGAAACAGAAGCAGTGGTGTGCTTCGAAAACTCCCGCCCATCCGGCGCGTAAACACGCAGCGTGACAGAAGAACCGTCCGTTTCACCAGGACCCGGAAGCCAACCAGTCTGGTCACACTTAGCCTGAACAAACACCAGCCATGCACCTGGCTCATCCAACACAATTCCCTGCCGAACGCGGTCAATATGAGCCCCCTTATGCGGACCAATCTGCTTATCAAACGGCAGGCGCCGCACTCGCTCACTACCACTCGACCCCCGAGACGTAATATTGAGCGACTGATACGCAGAGCAATATCCACGCAATCCATCGAGCAGGTCTACCCGACTTGTCAGCTTCAACTGCCCATCCTGGAAAGCAGCCGAGACATCCTCCCACCCTTGTGGCTTCTTACCGCTGAAAATATCAAGCAAAGGTTTCATCACCATAGATCGCAACCCCTGCAGAAACCCATTGCGGGCTTCCTCTGCCGCTGCAGTGATACCAGTCAGCTGCCCCCAATTGATGGAGTCGCCATTGATGTTCTGCAGCTTCCCCAGGTCACCGGGGCGCATAGCACCGGCTGGGACTCCATAGTCTTTCGGTTCTGGCGTCGTCATTGTCCCTCCTCATGCAGTTTCTTGCGGAGCGCTGTTTTCTGCTCGGGTGTCAACGCCGCCATAATCACGTCGATGTCACCCGCCGACTTCGACACCACGTCCTCCGGTGGCACGCCAGGCTCATCGGCCGGCAACCACAAACCGGCCTGGCCCTGCCACCAACCAGCCCCATCAAACGGAGGCTTATAAAACTCCATCTGCAGCTCCGGATGATGGCGAAACCCGCGGCGCCAAAAAATCTGCGACAGCTCAGCGGCCGTTTCCTCCGGAACCCCGAAATCTCCCTTACCAGTAGTGAGCTTCACCCACGCCCACAGCATGAACTGTGTCGGGTCATCCTTGTCATAGGTTGTTTCCAGTGTTGGCAAACTCATTTACAGCCACCCATGTTTCTTAAAACTCGACGTCACAGTATTAATTTGGTCAACCGCCCACTCGACCGGGTCACGCAACGGTGGAACACCCAACGTTGCCGTCCACTCCTTCGGAGTATCCGCATCCCACTCAAGACGAAGCTTGCGGCACTGCAGTACCTGCACGTACCCGTCATCTGCTCCCGGCTCCTCACAGCCAATACGGTCACCAATCGTCCAATGACCAAAGCCCGGCGCGCCGATGAGATATGGTGCGCCGTCGCCGATGTTGACTTCGAATGCCCACTGTTCGTTGGTGTCGCGGAACTCGTTCCTCATCGCCAACAGCGCCGAGAGCGTGTAGGCCTGCCCGGAGTGGTGGATGACGTTTTCTGGAAAGTGCGCCCAACCGAGCTTCTTCGAGCGGAGCGGAGATTTGATACTCATCCACGCCAAGAGCCGGTCTTCGAACCAGGGGCGGATGATTGATTCGACAACGGAACCAAGCGCTGGCTGGAGGATGAATGAGCCCATGATGTTGAAGATCAGTTTGATGTTCGCGCTAATGAGCTCATTGACACCTGGGGCGGATTTACCGCCGACCGTGACCTGCGCGACCGAGGCGGGTTTGTAGCTTGCTGACACGCTGTTGACGGTGCTGGTCTTGCCGTTAGTGCGGTAGACGACCCAGGGTTGTTCTGGGGCGACGCCCAGGAACCCGGAGACGCTGTACTGCGGGGCTCGGCGTGGTTTATCCAGGATGATGCGGGTTTCATCGACGAGGTTATCGGCGATTTCCAGGCCAGTGCGGACGAGACCGGAACCAATTTTGCCGAAAGTGGAGGTTTGCCCGTACCAGCCGGACTTGTCAACGATGTCGACGACGATTTGGCCGTTGCGTTTCAACCCAGCGCCCGGCCACGGCTGCGGGTCACCTATCAGCCACCGGCGGCACGTTACCATCAGCCCGCAGTCTTCCAAGATTGGTTTAGCCACGTCGTGGAAGTTTTCGAACTCAGAGTGGATGTACCGCAGCGGGCTAGTGTCCGTGGTGAGCAGTGAGGGCTTAACCACCATCTGCCAGCGTTTATAGTCCAATGTCGCCAACCAGGACTCCGGGTCGAGAGGGTCATCCGGGAGCTGCCAGAGCGACCCGTTGAGCCGAAGAAGATTGGCGAAAAGCGTGACCTTTAGCCCCCAGATTGCGTTTGCAAAAAGCGACCACGCATTAGGAATCTGCAGCGCTGGTGGGGAAAGCGGATTCGCCCAGCACGGAAGGTGCTTAAACATCTCATAATCGTGGACAAAGTCGACGGTGACGGTTCGGGCGAGGTCTTCGTCTTGCGTGAGGGTGCAGTTGCTCATTAGCCCGCCCCATCGCTCCCCCGCGGCGTCGATGGTTAGCACCACGTTTTGTTTTTCACGTTTGCGGCGCTCCCAGCAGAACTTCGCCAGATGATGGTCAAACGGGAGAACGAGCTGCGCCGGGGCTGTCTCATTGACCTCGATCTCGAAAAAGCCCGCGTACTCGGCGGCCACCACACCGCGAAGCACCATGCCGACCGTTTTGTTTTCCCAAATCCGGATAAGCGGCGGCTCGTCACGGCGACGACGCCGTTCTTCCCGCGCGGCGATAGCCTGCTCGTAAATATCGTCGAGTTGCTCATCCGATGCGCCTTGTACGGTCACAGCCATGGTGATTGCCACCTCCTTGGGATTCTGATTTCCGCAGTCGCACCGGCGATGTTGGCGAAGGAACCGTACGTCTGGCGGATTCCGTAGGCAATCATGTCGCCGGTGAAATCTGCAATGAGATCGTCAGAAAGAATCGGCACCCAGTCAGGGACGTTTCCCTTCATCCATTCGGAAATCTTCTTCCCGATTTCCTCCGGCGTGATTGCCAAGAATTTATCCAGGCCGATTGCCTTCACTAGCTCGCGGAGCTTTTGGGCAATCCACATGCGCCACTGGTACGGCAGCGGAATATCGAGCAGCGGGAACGGGTCAACATAGACCGGCAGTCTGGTATCCGGGGTTCCTGGCGGGATTGGGTGCTTGAAAAACTGGCCATTCAAATCAGCCCACGCCTGGGTGTTGTCGTTGGCCACGACCATCTCCGCACCTGGGTTAGTGTCGACCAGCATGGTGCGGCCGACGGGTTGCCAGGGCATGAAAATCATGCGGTCAGTGTCAAAAGCCTCACCGATAGGCTGGTCTGGAAGACCAAACTTCGCCGGCGATGTCAGCACCCACTGCGGCCACGACTCAACATCGCCATGATTGTTGACGGTGATGCCGTCGCCCGCCCAGTTCGAGCCGTTGAATACGAACTTGTGCCGAAATGGCACCGGCTCGTAATAAAACGGGTCGTGGGCGATAACGACCAGTTGGTACGACGCAGCCGCCAGCGAAAAAGGGTCACGATTATCCAAATACTTCGGGCCCTCTTCCAGGCGGACTGTCAGGAGCCGCTTGCCGGACATGGGGGTTGTGACAGCCAGCTTCGTGTCCTTATCCGGGGCGAAAGCGCGCATGAACCGTGACTTGTCATGCGCCCAATCCTCGCCGAAAAAGTCCACATTCAACACAACATGGCGCTCCATGGTTTTCGAACCCACATAGCTGCTGCCTGGCTGGCCAACCCTGGCTTTATGCACCGTCTTAATCGGCGGCTCATAAAACTCACCCATGTCGCCCTCCATCAGGCGAACACTCCGACCCCATGACTCCGGGCCATGGATAGGCCACATACTGCCGTCACAGCCCATCACAGTCAGGCCGAACTCCCGAATGTCATCCATTAATGCACTCCAATCTTTCCGGCCGATGCCTTGGCCTGCTCCACGCGGTACTTCGCGAAAATGCCGTCGGTGTCATTGGCAATGAAGTTGTTGACCACGGCGGCACCATCAGGGCTAACTGCAGACATCGCTGGCCCCAGATGCTCTTGGGCGATAGCTAGTGGCGCATCCAGGCCGGTTTGCTGCGCCATGTATCCGACCGGGTTTTCCACGATCTGCTTCATGTCCTGGAACGGCAGAAGCACGCTTCCGAAAATGTCCTTCGAGTACTCTTCGAACGCGTTCGTCACGCCCCATGCGACTTCGCCGGAGTACCACGCGGCCAGGTCGGTCATTGCCCCGCCAGCTGCTCCGACAACGTCACCGGGGGTCATAGGCATGACTTGCCCCAGCATGGCTCCCAGCGGTGCTGCGGCCATACCGGCTGCCGCGCCACCTGCTGGGCCAAGCGCCCCGGTTACTGGTGCGGTGGCAGAACCCACCAGCGCGCCGATGGTCGGCGTGCCCGCCATGCCGAGCGCTGACATGCCTGCGGAGAACGCGGAGTCTGTCAGCCCTGAGGCCGCAGACGTCGCCAGGTTTCCGGCGAAACTGACCGCCGAGGATGTAACGAGCTTCGCCGCGTCCGCCCAACTGTTTTGAGCCATGACCATCGGCAGCGCCTCGTTGACCATGTTCTCTAACGAGCCAGTCGCCTTCTCTGGTTGTGTCTTCTCCGGCTCCTGGCCTGTTACCGTCGCCGCGTCCTGTGGCTGCTCCGCTGGCTGCGGTGGCTGGCCCTGCGGCTGGGTATCTTGCATCGCAGGAATCTGGTTGTACACCGGTCCTCAAACGCCTTCGTCTGCTCCGGCGAAAGCACACGCTCCGGCTTGATGGTGTTCTTCAACATATGACCAACACCGGTGGCGCGACCACCAGAGTCATACCAATTGTTGGCACGCCAAAACTCGGCAGCAGCAACAGGTGTGCCGTACCGGTCCTGGATATACCGGGCACCCGCTTCACCCTGCTTTTCCGGGTCAGGTGACCTATCCGGCAGGTACTGCTGCAGTGTGCCCGACGCCGGGTTCAGCTGGAAAAGACCAAACGCACCCGATGACGGGTTCACCGCATTCGGGTCCCAATTCGACTCATGCTCGACAATGAAATCAATCGAGTCGAACTGCTCACCGGTATCCCAACCAAACGCCTTCAGGGACTTCTTGACTGCGGCCTTAACCGCATCCACACCCGAAAGTTTCTCTTCCGGCTGTTCTGCCTCCTCCCCTTGCACATCCGGAGATTCGACCGCAGAATCGACTGCTTCCTCGAGGCTGCCCTCATCGATTACCGAACCGTCAGCGCCCGGCGCGGCCTGCTGGCCCTCCGGCACTGCTTCGGTTGTTTTCCCGGCTTCGACAATGGCGTCGTCGTTTTTGCGGTAGTTGAGGAGCTTTTCAGCTCCACCGTTGACTGCCTGGAACCAGACACTGCCGAGTTTGAAAATCGGCGGTATCTGGTCAGGGAACCCAGTGATCTGCAGAGCGTCACCGATATGGCCGGAGACGAAAGCCGCCACGACGCTGCCGGCGTAGCCGGACAGTGAGTCGCCACTAGGTGGGGTGGCCTGCAGCGAGTCTGCGGACGCAGATGCAGCCGGAGACAGTGGTGCGACGTCAGGGTCGGACTCAAACGATGACGCTGTTGCTGATGGCGTCGGCTCATCGTCTGTGTGCGTTTCGCCTGTGTGCGTTTCGTCCAGCGCTTCCGCTGCGCTAGATGCGGCTGGTGCGCCGCTTCCAGCTGGAATCCACGCATGGTGCGTGTACTGCGGATGATTGAACCCTGCTGCTGCGGGGCCAACCTTGCCGCCACCCGGCCCACCGCCCATCTCCACGTTGGTGCCGTCCGGCAACGTGCCACTCGTATGGCCAAACTGGCCGCCACCGTTGTCGTACCAGCCCATACGGAAACTACCTGCAGGACCAATACCGATGTTCGCGCCGTGCTGCTGCAACCACGCGAGCTGCGTGCTGGTGGAGAACTTGCGCGGCCACGGGTCCATGCCAAGACCGAACGCTGCCAGAATTCCCTGCGTGTAGGAGCAGTCACCCCACGCGCCACGACGATTCGGGAAGTTCTCATACGGCGCGCCGTCGAGTGGCCGCTCGGCCTGCACTCCACGAACCATCTTGCCGTCGACCAACGCGCGGTATTCCTGCGCGGTTGGTGGGGTTTCGGCGTGAATGATGTCGTCGAAAACTCCACCGTCGGCGTAGCCCGGCAACTTCGGGAAAGTCCCGTTGTTGATCTGCTGCAGTTCCTTGTCGTATTTCGCGGAACTGCGTCGGTTAATGATCCACTCGCCAGCGTCAAGACGAGCCGCGGGCATGCCATACGAGTCGTAGGCCAGGAACCCATCGACTTCGTTGGTGCCTGGCCCTGCAGTGGGAAGTCGGTACCCGTCATGCGGCCGGTCCTTGGTGGACAGTGCATCGCGGTATGTGCCGCCGTGCGCGAACCGTGGATAGCGCCCACCTCGAGCGAAGCGACCACCATGACGATTGCCGGACTTGTGGTCGCGGCGAAACACGTCAATGAAGATGGTCTTGCTGACCAGCTTTCCTAAGAGGTCCTTGACGCCACCGAGCTTTGTCATTGCGTCACTGGTCTTAGCGGTGACCTTCGGCTCGGTCTTCTTGTCATTGAGCTCCTGCAGCCTGCGCTTCGCGTCCGCAGCCTTGGTATCCAGCTGGTCCTTAGTCAGGTCAGCCAGCGGCGTTGGACGCTTCGAGTCCAGGTCGAAAATCTGGGCAAGCGCAATCTGCTGCTCCGCACTCAAATCCTCGATGTTAAGGTTTGCGGCCGGAGTCGGACGCTGACCATCGAGCAGACCAACCTTATTCAACGCATCAATATGTTGAGCGTTCAGGCCGTCGATGTTCATGCTGGCCCACGGCATCGGACGCTTCAAATCCAGCGTAGCCAGCTGCGCGATTGCAAACTCATTCGTTGCAAACAGCGGCATGGCGTCGAGGTCCGCCTTCGGGCGAGCAGTCTTACCATTCAGATTTTCAATAGTTGTATTAACCGTGCCGGTCTTGGTGTCCAGCAGAATCGTGTCGAGGTCAACCTTGGGGTTAGCCGACATGGTCGACAGCCACTCCAAGTCACCACGGGCGATTTCACCGTCGCGACGGAACTCATCCATAATGAGGTGCGCCGTCGGATTCGTGGTCGACACGTCCAGCTGGTCGAGAATCGACCGAGCCTCAGCCGAGGACACCTTCACCTGGTCGGTGTTGAGGAACGCGTCCATCTGGGCGGTTTTACCGTCCATGTCCGGCATTCCGTGGTTGACCCACCAGTCGTAGCGGGCAACTGCCTGCTCGTCCTTGGCGGTGATGGTGACCTCGCCGGTCTGCTCGTTGATGCCAGAGACTTTCAAGCCAAATGAGTCAAGCTTTTTGCGGGCGCCCTCGTCCTTGACGATCATCTTTGTCTCGAGAGACTTGCCGTCCAGCTCCTGGAACTTCGCAGCTACCGACGCGAGCTCCATCTTCGCCCCGTCGGCCTTGAGATCCACAATCGTTTGAATCTGCTCCGGCGTCATCCCGTAGGCCTTGAGGAGTTTCTGGAACTCGTCTTTAGTCAACCCCAGTGATTCCTGCAGGGTCGACAATGCACCGGAGGACTGCGCCCACACATCCTTGATGTCATTGCCAGCAGCAACGCTATCTCGCATGGTGTTACCAAGGGTTTCCAGCTCATTGTGAGCCGCAGCGCCCGCTGTTGTCGTCGTATCCAGAAGACCGTTTGCCTTCATGGTGGCACCAGCAAACGTTTCCATCTTGCCGGAGACCTGGTCCACAACCTTCGTCAGTTCCGCCGACGCGTCAGCGGCCGACAGTTCCACGCCAGCAAGCTCCATGAACGCACGATTCAGCTTGTTAGCGCGGTCGCCTGCGTCACCCGTCTTGCCAGCAAGTTCCTCAATCGTCGCGGCAGCATTCGCAGCAGCCGGCCCCACACGATCGAGTGAACCCTGCGCGCGGTTGTACTCATCACGCAGTTTCTGCATCTGTGCGGCAGCGTCAGCGCCACCCTCACCAGACTCAATCAGCTTCCGTTTGAAGGCCTCAAACTGGGCAGACGAACCCGTCAACTGCTGGGCAAGCTCCTCATTAGACAGGCCAAGCCGCTTAATAGCCTCCGCTGCGCGGCCAGCCGAATCCGAAGAATCGCGCCACTGTTCATCAGCGAACTTTGTCTCCTGGGAAATCGTTCCCATGGCCTTACCGATGTTGTGCCCCGCCTCGTTCACGGCGATGCCGACGCGGGACATCCAGCCCGGGCCGTTGCTGGCCAGCTGCTCCAGATGCGACTGCACATCCTGAACACTGCTGCCCATTGCAGCGACAACGTCACCGCCAGAAGCCATGGCGCTGAACATGTCACGGAACGCACTGGACGCAAGCGTGGCGGAGCGGGCAGACTCATCTTGGAAACGGTTGTACTTCTGGGTCTCCGCGATAAGCGTCGTCACGACTGCAGTGCCGGCGGCCAACGCGGCACCCCACGGGCCACCAAACAGGTTGATGATGCCCTTGGCTCCGGCCTTCATGGTCTGCAGACCGGCGCCAGCGATACCACCGGCTACAGAGCCGAACCGCTGCAGGCTAGCCGCGGCCGTGTGGCCTACAGACTGCGCCATGTAGTCGATAGTGGTGAAAGCGTCCTTAGACCACATGGCGTTAATACGCGCCTCAACAGCGGCGGTCTTATGCGCCTTAGCCATCTTCAGCAGCGACACCGAGCCACGCTCATAGCCGCGCGCCATGTTCTGAATCGCTACATTCGAGGATGTGCCGAGATACTGCAGCTGCGCCTCAAACTTGGTGATTTCCTGCCCACTAGCACGGTAGTAGGCCTGGATATCCTTAACGCCCTGCTGCATCGACGAGCGGGACTCAGACATAGCGGTCTTCTGCTTCGTCACCGCGTCAGTGACCTTGCCGACCACACCCGGTAGCGTCTTAAAGCCCGCCCAGGCTGCCACAGCTGCAGTCACGGCTGCTGGGTGCGACTCCATGAACGACGAAATCGCCTCTAGCGGCGGGGTCAACGTCTTAGCCGCGACAGCAGTAGTCTGCAGCGCAGTCAAGAACAGGTTCCAGGTACCAACGCCGAGCGCGCCGGCAGCCTGCGCGGCAGACGTACCAATGCTCACCAGCGACGGCGCAAGGCCCTTGCCTGCCTCCCACAGCTGACGGAACACCTCAGTCGTGCGGGCAACAGTCGCAGTATGCATGAATGCTTGAAACGTATCCACCGCCGAACTGGCGAGATTCTGCAGCCCGGTCACCACAGTCGACGTCAGATAGTTATCGAACGTTTCCATGACCGGCTTAGCGCGCGCGTTCATCGCATCAAGAGCGTCTGTGACGCCCTTGAAACCGCCGGCGGCCTGGTTGAAAAATGGTCCTGCGATAGTGGCGCCGAGCCTGCCGGCCGCAGCGCCCATGTTGCGGAACGCGCCCTCGACGGTATTACCCGCTTCAAGTGCCGCGCCGCCCATGCCACGCTCCATAGCGTTCTGGAACGTCGCGAAATCAATCTGCCCCTTTGAGACCATGTCGCTGATCTCTGCAGAGGTCTTACCAAGTTCTTCCCCGAGGAGTTGCAGGACAGGAACGCCGCGGGAAAGCAACTGCATCATGTCATCGCCCTGCAGTTTGCCGCGGGCTGCGACGGAGTTGAAAATCTGGCCCATCTCACCCATCGACGCACCGGCGATGGTGGCGGTGTCGCCAACGATCTTCAGGGTGCGCTCGAGTTCCTGGCCAGGTTTAATACCGGCTGCGACAGCGCCTGCGGCAGCGGTGGCGGCTTCTTCAAGCCCAAAGCTGGTGCCCTTCACCGACGCCAGCGCGTTGTCCATGATGGACCCCACAGACGACGCAGAATGGCCGAGGCCGCGGAGCTTGGCTTCCGCCTGCTCGATACCGTTCAACCGGCCAACGCCCTTGGTAAGCCCGGCGCCAAGCGCCGCACCGGCTGCCACACCGACACCGACAGCGGATTTCTTCAGGGCACTGCCCATGCCGGAGGACAGCTTCTGGCCCATCGATTCGCCCGACTTCGACGCGGACTTTTCTGCCCCACCCATCGCCTTGTTGATACCCGGGGCGATTTTGCTGGTCTCCGGGATGATGGAGATATAGGCAGCTGCGATTTCGACGGCCATGGCGTCCTCCTAGGGCTTGTTTTGCCGCTGGAGTTTCCTCCGGCGTGCGAGTTCGGCGCGGGTATTTTGCAGTTCGGCAGCATTCTTCGGGCCATTCCTGGCGCGTCGTTGCCGCTCGACAGCTTCTTTCAGCTGGTCGATAACTGGGCGTGGCTTCGGCGCGGTCTTCCTACGCGCTCGTTGCCAGTTCGCCCATGCCAGCGTGTCGATGGTGTTCATCAACAGCTGGTTTTTCGGCGCCTTGTACTCCGCTAGCGGGTCATCAAGACGCCTTACCGCGCTGCCTTCCGGCGCCCATGCGAGAAACGCTTTCAGCTCAGCCCACGACAATGCTGGGCTTCCGAGCTGGTGAATAGAGCGCCCTTTCTCAATGAGGTCGTACGTCAGCGCGGTTTTAAACCCTGGTCGGTGTAGAAGCCCGGCCAGGACTAGGATTCCCCCAGCGGGACATCAGTGAGTCGATTCCACTCATTCCACAGCTGGACCTTTTCACCGAAAACTAGGTTGTCAACGAACCACTTGGCGTCGTCGATACCCAGCTCGGTGATGAAGAAGTCGAACGCTTCGCTGACTGGTCGGCGGCCGTCTTCCAGGAGCTTGTCGTCCGGGTTGTCCTTAAACCACTTAGCGAACGTCGCGTAGGTCTCATCGTCGATGAACTCCATGCGCGGCACAGAGAACGTCTTCGACTTGCCGTCCTTGGTCGGGATTTCACACGTGAACTGAGTACGGGCGTCCCATGCTGGTACGAATTCGAAAGCCATGAGGGGTCTCCTTAATAAGAGTTAGGAAAAATTTGGAGGGGTTACATGAGGGGTTGGTGGGGTCACCCCAGGCCGTCGTCAGCTGAACCCCTCATGAAAAGCTGACGACACACAGTGGCCTGGGGTGAGAGCGACGGTTAGGACTCCGTCGGGTTGATCTTGAGGGTGAGGGTGCGCTGCGCGGTGGCGCCAGCACCGTCGGAGACACGGACGGTGAAGGACTCCTCACCGGAGCCGGTCGGGGTTCCCGAGAGCTTGCCGTTCTCAGCGAGAGTCAGGCCTGCCGGCAGGGAGCCGACTGCGGTGAACTTGTAGTTACCGTCACCGCCGGATGCCTGCAGGGTGGCGGTGTACGACTTGCCCTGGGTTGCCGGGGAAATCACAGCGGTGGTGATACCGAACTGTGCTACCTCACCGTCGGCGGTGCTGATCGAGTAGTACTCGTACATCACGTTGCCGGCGGCATCTGGGAAGCACTTGGTGGTGACCTCGTACATCACGATGTCCTGGTGAGTGTTCTGAATATCGCCTAGGTTGACGACCTGGCCAATCGGGATGACCTGGCGCTTGGTGCCCTGGTCGGTCAGGTGCTCAGCAACAAAGACGGAGCGCGGCAGCTTCTTCTTGTTGTGCAGAACCTTGAAGCCCTCGCTCGTCTCCTGGACGTTGTCATCGCCGAAGACGGTCTTGAGTACGTCGATGTTGGCGGACTCGTAGAGCGTGGCGGTGAGCTCCTGGCCGTAGTCGGTCTGCAGGGTGTAGGCGATGTCGCCGCCGTAGGACTTCTTGTCCTCGGTATCACGGGTGATGGCCTGGGTCAGGCCGTCCTCGCCGACGATGCCGAGATCAGCGAATGCCGGGTCAAGCTCGGACATGGTGTCTTCCGGCAGGGCGGTGTTCAGCGGTGCGCGGAACAGCACACCGTTCTTGCCGGGGTTGGTTGACGTGATGTTGTTGACGTTTGCCATTTTTGCCTCCTTGGGGCATGAGAAAAGCCCCACGCGACGCGCAGGGCTTAAGTAAACGAATCGTTGGTTACTGGTTAGTCAGCAGCGATATGAGGAGCTGGCCGGAATACTGAAACCGCACCAGGTTTTCCCGATCAGGGTCGAGGAACCGCTGTGGCGCAGCGTATTCCCGCCACCCGCGCAACCTGTGGCCGGAAAGGCGCATGCCCTTCCATGACTCATCGCGGAGCGCCTGGCGAATCAGCCCGGCGACCTGCTCGGCTTCGTATTCCGTTTCTGCATAGACCTGGACCGACATCGTTGCCGCATCGGTGATACGGTTCGGCGTCGCCCCTCCAACCCGCGTGACCACGACATGCGGGAACTTCGGCTGCCGCGGGTACCGAGTGCTCACTCGAATACCGCCGCAGATTCGGTGCAGCAGGTCGATAAACGCTTTTTGGGCTTGTGGGTCAGCTTCCCGCATTGATGTTCCTCAATAACGTGTTGTTCTTCGCGTTATCGCGAGCAGCCTTGTAGTTAGTCGTGATGACCGATGCGCGGTGACGAGACTTGCCCTCATAGGGGCTGGATTCGTACCCGTCGCCGCAGGCGTCAGCGATACGCGCGGCACGTGAGTCAACCTCTGCCGCCACTGCGGGCAGGCGACGAATCTCCTCAAATGCCTTGATGTTGTACTTGATTTTCATCTAGCCCTCCATTCGCTTACAGCGGCACTCGACCAGCCCCGGCGAAAACCACGGGTTGGATTCCCAGTTCCCCGGAGGGGCGGTCAACTCGTAGACCATTCCATCGACCTCGATACGGTCACGGTCAGTAATGCCAGCTTCCACAGGGGCGTAGACCACCGCATCAAACTCCGCGGCCTCAGGGTGCGACGCGGTGACTGCCGGTGTGCCGCCTTTTTGCACCGCAAACACCATGACCTTGTCCTTGGTGTAGCGATGAAGAGGGTTGCCATACGGGTCTTCTGCCCCGTCTTCGTGGCGGTGCACCGTCACAGGAATCGTGCAGGGAAATACGTCAGCTACCATCCGGTTGCCTCCATACTCACTGCCCTGTCAGCGCTGAAATCCTGCAACGCGGATTCCAGCATCTGCCGTTCCTGGCCGGAAAGGAACAAGTCTCCGTCCGGATTCCGCCACGAGGTGGACTGCGAGAACGACCCCGCAGTGGCTTGCTGCTGTGTGATACCGCCCCGGTCAGTGGCGGCCAAAGCTCGCTTCGCCATAGACACCGACACCAGCGCGAGAACCTTACGCAGATTCTCATCCGGGGTAGCCGGGATTTGCGGGTAGCTTGCCCGCAGCCATGCTTCCGCGTCTTCTAGGACAGCCTCGATGGCCTCATCTGTAACCGAAGCGGGGGCAGTCTGCCACCGCAGGCGAACATCCCTATAGGTGGCAAACATACGCTACCCCGCAGACAGGCCGTTGAGCTTCACCATGGCCAGCGGATCGGTGACACCGAACGCGACGGTCGCCCAGGTCTGAGACCAGGTCGTCTGAGTCGAGGCGTCACGCCACGTCTCAGTCGAGATTGGGGACTCGACACCCATGACGCCGACCATGCCAGCCTGCAGCACCAGACCCTCGCCCTTCTTCATGGCGTTGGTGGAGTGCAGAGTCAGGCCGAAGGTGCCCAGCATCTCCTGGTAGTTGGCGACACCAAGCAGCAGCTTCAGGTTCTTAGCGTCAACCGGGTTGAGCACCAGAGTGTCAGCACTGTAGCCAAGGTCAGTCTGCTCGATAGCAAGCTGAGCGTCCAGCAGGTTACTGATGACTTCGCCCTCGCCAGTCTTCGCGGTCTTCGCGGTTGCGGCGACCTCGGCGGCCTTATCCCAACCACCAGATGCGACGCTCAAGGTGCCGTCAATCTTGTCGATTGCCTCTGTCAGCGCCGAAATGCCGCGCTCGTCCAGATCCTTCACCATGGTGTTGGAGACCTGGGAAATCTTGCGCTGCAGCAGCATCGCATCATTGCGGATACGTGCCTCATCGGTGACACCGAACTTGCCACCGGTCTTCTGGACACGCGCGACAACCGGCTCACCATCAGGGGTGTGCAGCACCGGGAACTCAGAGCCCGGCGCGACAATGCCTGGCTTGTCGGTTGCGGTCGGTGTGTTCTTGACCAGCTGGTCGAACAGCAGCGCGCCGCCGGTGGTGGTGACGTTGCCGAAGATGACCTTCGACAGGAGGTCTCGCTCAACCAGCTGTGCCGCATAGTTGTCGATGCGGGTTGGTTCGTTGAGCATCATGTCGATGGTGATAGCCCCGTTTTCAACGTTGGGGCCGGAAAGCGGGAACATTGGGTCACGTGCCATTGTGTTTCCTCCTTAGTTCAGGGCGACCGTTACGGTGCCGTTAGCGGCCTTGGTGACAGCGATGCCGGCGACGGGGCCGTCGGTTGCCTTCTTCGCCTTGCCGCCAGCGGCTGTGGAGATCTTGTCTCCTGCGGCGATAGCGCCGGAGGCGACCAGCTCGTAAATACCGAGGCGGTAGATGGTGAAGTGTTCGCCGTTCTTGGCGTCGTGGGCTGCGACACCGAACGCATCTGCGTCGGCGGTAGCTGCCTTGACGACGGGGTTACGCCCTTCCATGTCGGCGGCGATGATGACGAAGGTGCCCTGGGCGATGTCGCCCTGGGCCTTGCCGGTGATGTTGGTTGCTGGGGTGAAATGCATCGGCGTGGAAGCCATTGCGTCCTCCAATCAGGTTGAAATGGAAAATGGCCAGCCGGGTTTAGACTGGCCATCCTGCAGGGAATGCGTTTGGTGGAGTTTCCGGCTCCGAGCGGACTGCGGCACCGAGCTGCTCCACCGGGGTGTTTGACGGTGGTCGGGTCTGTTCCTTCTGCATCGCTGCGAGCCGCTTGGCGCGGTCTTCGATTTCTTCTGGGCTGCCTGAGCCTAGAAGGTCGTGGTTTTCCTCGGCGATGCCGTAGCGGGCTGCCAGCCGAAGGCGGGTGTTTTCGGCCTCCAGGGCCTTGAATGCGTCTTCTTGGCTGGCTAGGCGCTCGGTGGCCTTTTGCAGTTCCGTCTTTTCCGCTTCCTGCTGGGTGCGCCAGCTCTCCGCGTCTGCTCGCAGTTCGTTGCGTTCGGTGCGGTAGCGTGCTGCTTCGCGTCGTGCTTCCTCGAGTTCCTTTCGGAAGTGCTCGGGCACGGGCTGCGCATCAGTATTGGCCGGTTCCTCCTGGGCTCCGGTGTGCGCCACCTGCTCGGCGCTGGCTTCGGTGGCGGTGTTTTCCTCCGACATGAGTTACCTCCTGGGTAAATCTGTTTTCGGGCATAAGAAAACCCCGCCACCACTTCTTGTGGTGCGGGGTAGTGCCATGGCGGGGACTCGCACTCCCGCAAATGTGGCTACTCCATGGCTATTTAGCAGTACTTAAAGTTCACCGTATTAGCGGTATTTTCAAATACATAAGTGTTTAATTCAGACCATTACTTGTATTGTTTTCCCATACGATATGGCCGCCACTGGCTCTCGCAATAACTTCTGCCGAATCAGGTGCTCGTAATACGGCTTTATCATCAAAAGCTGTAGCCACATATTTAAAAAGTCGTGAAGCTGCCCCTTTGTCTGACTGCTCATACACATCGACCACGGTTTCATACTCGTCGATATCCGGCTTCAAATCCCAGAAAGCAGTGACGTAGGCCCCGCCTGGAGTTCCAAACCGAAATGTCAAGTCATCATCTTCATCAACAGAAAGAGCGGTGCACTCTCCGACTTGCTTGAAGAGATTAATTACGTCTCTAATTCCTGCATCAGATTCAAAAGAAGTACTGTCAGCCACGAGTTTTCTTCACCACCTTCCGATCACGAGTGATAATAGTTACCTGCTTAACTCGAGTATACCGTGCCATCGCTCTATCTACCTGGAGAATTGCTTCGTCGACTGGAATGCTAGACCGATGGAGGTCAATAATTAGAGTCGCACTTTGTTTACTGCCGTTTCTCACCAATTGATAGATGGTTTCTTTACCACTTCCTTGTGGAGCTTTTATCTCTACCTTGATGCCGTCGATTATGCAGTCTGCAGTTTTACTAGTATTACTTCGCGGAATTAGCTCAACAACATGGCCCTGAGATACCAAAAAATTGTATGTTTTCGTCTCATGAGCAGCAGGCTTAACTCCGTTAAGACTTAACTTTCCCTGTCTTTGCGTTTCACTGGTTGCCCTCAACTTGACTTTCCCTGAGTGCACCGCCTTTTGCCACCGATTCCACTGATTATCGACAGGCCGCCCGTCCTCCCATGTTGCCTCCCGCCAGGCTGCTTGCAACCGATGAAACTCCTGCTCCCCCTCCCACGGCTGCCCCTCAATAACAAGAACCGCACGACAGTCACACCCATCGTGATACCGACGCCCATCAGCCCGGCGCGTGGCGGTGTCTTCGGAGTAGACGGGGCCGCGTGAGGCGAGCATTGCGCAGAAGGCGCAGGATTCTTGTCCTGTGAGTACTCGGGCGTAGCCGATTCGGCGTCCGATTGGGCGTTTGGTTGTTGCGTTGCGGACTCTTCCGAGGTGTGCGGTGTCTGCGACCGCTTGTCGTCCGGCGTTGAGGGTATGGCGCATAAGAGTGCGGGTCAGACGCGCACTCATCTGCTCGATGACTCGCTGGTGATTGGGAAATGCAAAGACCTGTACTGACTTCTTGATGAGTTCCTTTGTCTCATCGTCAACAAGCTCGAGGACGATGTTTGACGGCTCATCTCCGAACCCGGCAGCTCTAGCCAACGCGTCGTAGGTCGCGTGAGGGCCGTAGCCTTGGATACGTGCCGGGGCTACTTCTAAACCGAGCTGTGCCATGTCGCGCCCCATTTGCTCGACGTAGGCAAGATATGCCTCCTGCCGGTATTTCACAACGATGGGGTGCAACTCAACGGCGATGTCATAGACCGCGTCGGTATCCATGGGCACACCGAACTCATCAATCTTCGCTGCAACGTCGCGCTCTAGTCGGCGTTGGATATCACGGAGTTTCGCGTCCTGCGTTGGCATATATCTTCACCTCCTGCATGTCGATTGTTGTGATGTCACTACAGTTCGGTTTGCGGTTCCTGGCTACCGTCCAACTCGCCCACGTCGAATAATCCGCTTCCGCGGCCGGCTTGCGCTTCCCTAGCCCGCTTGACGCGCTCGTGCGTCCAGCCCGGAATATCCGACCACAGCTCATCTGCTGGTACACCAAGCATGGTGGCGAGTTTGCCGAGACCATCAACCGTCTGCGCGAACGAGCGAGCCGAGGTTTCCGCCCACTTGACCTCAGAAGCGAAGTCCCCGGCTTCCTCTTCATCACCAGCAATATGTGCACACAAGCGCAGCATCTGCTCATGCGACTCACCCAGCGACGTCTGAATCTCAGAAGCCTTACGATCCTTAGACGTCTCCAACGCCGCCAAACCGTCAGCAGAAATATTGGAAATCGCGTTCGCACCAAGCGACTGCGCGGGAACCTGGGCGACCGCAGCGAAGTCGCGCACGCTCGACTCACGAGCCTTGATGTACTGCGTCAAGTCCGTCTCATCGAACTGGCCGACCTTCACATCTTTGTTCGCAAACGTCCACGTGTCACTGATGGCTTGCCGCATTGCCTCATACTCCGACTTCGGCGCCCAGCCGGTGACATAACGCTGCTTGAATGCTGCCCAGTACTGTGCGACGCCCTGCTCGTAGTTAGTGCGGTCAATCCTGGCCGACAACGCGAGCAGGTGCTCAATGATGCCGTTGGTTTCTTCGCCGGCGGCCATCATGCGGTCCTGATACCGGACAATGGGCGTCACACCAACGTTGTGCTCCCTGTATTCGATGAACGGCAGGTTCTCCGGGGACAGGTAGTAGCGCTGCCGCCACGCCAACGGCTCCTCCGGGGCATTCTCGACGCCGAAGAAGTAAACACGCTCTTCGTCATAGAGGCACAGGTGACCGTTGTCGATGACCATCGCGATTATCGGGAATTCCGTCTGCGTAGCCGCCCCGGTATCCGGCCACGTCATTTCCTCCCCGTAGCGGGCAACCAGCCGGCGTGGTGAATGCACACCAATACGCGCCCCGTTAAGCGTCGACGGCAACACCGACGCATACGCAGTGCCATACTGCAGCGCCGCACGATGCAGACCAGTTTGACGCGCATCCATTCGGTTAGTCTGCCAATGGTGCCACGACCTGGCCTGCACCGAGCCTTCCGAGAAATAGTTCTCAACCTTGAGTGACTGACCATAGGTGTCCAGCACAAGCCCCAGAAACGGGGTCTGAGACATCTTCGCGATCTGCAGGTGCCGGTGGTAGTTCTTCCCCTGCGCCACATCCATACGACGCGCGGCTTCCGCATCTGACCACGGCTGTACCGCCCGGTTAATCTCATCGAAATGCTGTCGCTGCACCGAGTGGTCCTGCAAAAGAGCACGGATTGCGTCACGTGCCTGAGACTCATTCATAACGTGCCCTCCTAGTAGAAAAATGCCGTGTCATCGACCGGCTCTGCCTTAAGTGACGGGTCAGATTTGACCATGCGGTAGACCATGCGAGCGCCAATCATGCAGACCGCCGCGTCAATCTTCTTCTGCGATGCGCGGGACTCTTTCCGCACCGTCTCGCCATAACGGCCAAGATGCCGCTGAGCGTTGCGCACATGCTCACTCAGAAGCGGGTTGCCGTCGTGGGTGAAGGCATGCTGCACGATCTCGGCGGCCGCAAGCTCACACGCCTGCGTGAACGGAAAGTCCTTGCTGCGCATGTCCCAGGCAATCGGCTCCGGGTTGCGCGCCCCAGGTGTTGCCCACAGGCGCAGCTGGTCGCCGTAACGCTCCGGCCAATCTACCTTGACGAACGATTCCCACTCACGAACATCGGCGAAGAACGCCAGCACCTCGAAGCGGTCAAACGCCCGCTGCACACCCGCATCCACCGCCTCAACGTCAACAACGCCGTCCGGCGGCGGCGCCCACACACCAGCGGTGAAAACATGCCCATCGTCCATGCAACACCCAATCAGCGCAGTGTGGTCATTCGACAAGGAACCATCGAAAAACAGCACAACCTGCTCACCGTCAACGAGTTCACGGTCAGGCCTGGACATCTGCGCCCAGTCCTGCGGATCACACCACGAGTCCAGTGACGCAGTCGGCCAGTTCAAATACTTCCGCTTCGAATCATCAGGCCGCGCTTTCGGGTGCCAAATACGCGCCACAATCGCGTCCAAGTCAGCCCACGGGCAATCCTCATACACAAAAGCCAGCCCGGCGCGCAGGCTGGCTTCATCAGCAAGGTCAGTGTCTGGTGGGGCTTGGCGTGCGTCGTAGAGGATTTTGCGGTCGGATTTGGTGCGCCCGTCTTCCTGTAATGTCCAGGCTTCGAATGTTTCTTCCCCGGCTGAGCCGGTGCCTGGCTTCCAGGCGTTGAGGGTCTCCAACATTCGGGAACCGGATTTCGCGAGGTTATCCAGCAGCGTGCGGTGTAGTTCATTGCCGCCGTTAGAGTTCGTCCAGTGCTCGAGCTCGTCGCCGATGATGAACGTTGCTTCCGCGCCTTCAGCGGATGCCGCCGAAGACGTGATAACTTCCAGCTTTCCTGCGGGTTCGACATTGATTTGTGTTTTTCCAGCGTCGATTTGGTAGTCGCGGTTGAGCTGGGGTGCGGCGCGCTTAGCAACCATGGCACGAACCATGCGCATAGTGTTTTCGGTCTGGTCCTGGGAGACCGCCGCGATCTGCACAAGCGGCATGGGCTGCTGCTTGCCGACACAGCCACCGAGAACGTTGTCGTCGAAATGGTCCAGCCGGACGGGCGCGAGCAGCTCAATCAGCGCCATGACGGCAGCGAATGGTGACTTACCGGAGCCCTTGGCCATCCGACGGGCTGCGTGGTAGTAGACGAACCGGCCGTCATTGTCGACGGCGTAGAACCAGAGGATGAAGCGGGCTTGCTCGCGGGTGAATTGCCATCGTTGCCCGGCGCGGATGCCGTTGGGGTGGCGTAGGTATTTGGCTGCCCATGCGAGGGCGTTCCATCCGAGGGTGCGGGTGGGTATTCCTTCTGGGAGGGTTATGAGCCTGTCGGCGGCGGCGACCATGTAGGTATCACCACCTTTTCTTTATCCGGTTAGGTCGTTTTTGTATTTTTCCATCAGCAGGATTGCTGCTTGGGTGTTGTCGTCGATGTTCTTGGTCGCATCGGCGCGTTGCAGTTCGATGCGCAGTCGTCGGCGCGCTCCCTCTGTTGTTAGGAGGGAGTCCATCATGGAGTTGATTTGAGCGATGATTGCGGCGCGCACTGGCTCTGGTCTTTGCATCTCGTCGGACAGGATTGTGGCGCATAGGTGCGCTGCTGCCCAGTCGGATGGTTCAAAGAACACTGATTGGCCGGAATGCTTCAGGCTCCTGTACCAGCGTTTGGCGCTGATGTGCCAGCTGCGGTCTTCCGCTGGTGGCTTCACCGTTTCTGCACCAGCCACTTTCAGCGTTGTTGGGCCTTGCGGTTTATTGCGGCGTCGGCGTTGGTCTGACCGTTTGGGTACTGGACCCGGCATGGCCTACCTCCTCCCTGTTGTTTGTCTAGGAAGCTTTCCTGTCTGATTCATGTCCTCGATGGCGGCGACTGTCTTCGTTAATGCAACCAGTTCGCCTGCCGACCACACGGTGGCGGTAGTGCGGATGAACCGTTCGGCGGAGTAGACCTCTACTCGTCCGTAATTGCGCCCTTTGCCTTCCGGTAGGAGCCCGAAGATGTGGAGTCCTTTGCCGGAGATTGAGCGCTCAATGAATGCGCCCGGCGCGGCGTCGACGATCCGGCGTGCCCATTGTTGGAGTTGCCCGTTGCTGAAGCAGTTGTCTAGGTCGATGCATGCGAATCCGCCACCGAGCATGAACCCGTGCGGCTTCTTTTTGACGTCGCGGAACTGTGTCCATGTTTCTGGCTTGGTTGACGATGCTGGCTTGCCGTTGGTCTGCATGGGGCGCTTGCCGTCGGCGGCAACCCAGCGTCGTGCGTTGGTCATTTCCTGCGGGTAGCGGTTGCGCTGGCGGGCACGGTACGCCTTTTGCCGGCACGCATTCGAGCAGTATGTCCGAATTCGGCCGGGCGCCTGCAACGGAAGCGTTGCACCGCAGACTTCGCAACCTTTGTTCATACTTCGATTTTATCAGAAAACGTTACGTTTCACTGCTTTGACCTGGACTTATGTCCGCCAATTAAAGACGGTCGCACAGGCCAAGAAATAAGGCATCGGAGTTAGCGCTGCGCCAGTTTTAAACCCGCAGGTCAGCAAAGCGCGCCAGCGTTCAATCTAGCTCGTTTTCCAGCCTGACCAGCGCGAATGATGGAACCCGTACACAAATTTAAAGGCAATGCCCTCCGCCCTGGCCAGCCCCTCGAAGCGAGGGTCCTCCCCCACCCCTCACAGTAGACCTGGGTGGGGCTTTGTCCAGACGGGCTGGCGGCGTCGCTGCCTGGCCCGGGCTGCTTCCCCTGCGGTCTTTTCTCTGTGACACGACGAGCAGATAGCCCGGAGGTTTTCTAACTCATCATTGCCACCTTCGAAGACCGGCACCACATGGTCCACCTCGTTGGCAATAACAGCGCAGCCATGCAGCCGCGCTTGGCATTCGAAGTGATCGCGCACCATCACCTGCTCAGCTAACGCTTTCGGTACGCCCCGAGATCTGGGACCCCGGGAGTTCGACTTCCACCCTGGCATATCTGACACCTCCTGGGAGCAAGTGGCAGCTGGGGTGGCTACCGACTGACCTCTAGGAATTGCTGGAGGGGTGTTGCCGTCCAGGTGAAACTCCGCAATTGTCTACCGCGACCCATCGTTGCCATCAGCGGAACTCGTGTTAGGCAATCGTGAATGTGTTGACGTAAAGCAAAAGCTCTCAAACCATAATCTCAATTGAGATGGTTTAAGAGCATGCGCTTCAGTCAAGCGTAGCTTAGCACACGGACTGTAAACCGCAGGTCACGAAGTTCTACCCTGTCGACCGCGTGTCGTCGCCACACTGATGTGCTGCGACTGCGCGCATGCAGTCTGCAATGTCGAAGAGTTCCACGCCTTCATCACTCAGCGTCGTTGAAAGCTCACCTTGCTTCGCCCACTTCCTCAACGACGTGTGACTGACACGCACACCAAGCACTGCAAGCGCGTCGGCAACCTGACGCGCAGAACCCTGCTGCGGAACCTCCCGCCGCGCCACCGGCTCAGGCGGACTCACCCTATCGCCTATCACCCGCCGATGATGCTCAACCTCGACGAGCACACCATCAGCCCACGAACGCTCCGCGACATCATGCACACGATCATGAAGCCACCGAGCCACGTGCTCAAGGCGCCTGCTGGTTGGTGGCCGACACTGCACCTCGTAGGCCAGCGCCTGCGCCCAGTCCCACAGACACAACTCCGCCGCGTGCTCCACATCCAGCAAGCACACCGGCAGCGGAGGGCGAGACCCCCGGGCACTCGGGGGACGGCCCCCATTGACCCCGGAGGCAGGCGGCGAGGGGACCATCATCTCAGCGAGGGCGGGGGCCATAGATTCAATCGCGGACAATGCACGACCAAGCTGCTCAACCTGGTCTGGCGACAACGGTGGCATAAGGCTCCAATCAACAAGCCACAACAAAAAGAACTAGAGAACCAACAAAGGTAAAGGGGGGTGGAAAGAAAGAGGGGGAAGGGATATTTAAAAGCCCTCCCGACCCGACCCGACCCGTCCCGACCCGACCCGACCCGGTGCCAGCCCGACAACTACTCCCCTTGTCGAACGGTTTTTTCGTCGACGGGAAAGTTTTTGGGTACGACAAAGGCCGCGTCGTCAAAAGCGCGTAGGCTCTCTTGGACGCACCGCATGCTCGTTTGTTTTTCGCCCCTCCTATCGCGGGGCGTGTACTCGAAAACTAGTTGCGGCGGCGTCGGCGACGGCGACGTGCGAAAGGCTCCGCTCCTTTGGCGGGACCGGCATCGCGCACGTGCGATGCTTTACGGCCCTGCGGCGCACCGCCCGCATGGTGTGCGGGGAGTGCCGGAAGCGACTGGACAACATTGACTTGAATAGTCTCGGCTGGCTGCCGAGAACTCCCTTTGGCGGCTCTACCCTCAGACTCAACCTGGCCATGGGAATCAGTTTTGGGGAACTGCGGCTTGCCGGGCTCCTGGCTTGGGCCCGCGGCCGGGGACTTAGCGCGTACCGTTTTTTCTTCCTGAGAAGGGGTCACTGCCCGACTGGCTGCCGGGTTGTCCTGGGCCTCAACCTCGTCCGCGATAAGCGGATTCGGGAGTCCCTCCTTCTTGCACCAGCGCGCAACGAATCCCTCCCAGCGGGAGAGCTTCTTGCGCAGCTCCGGGCCATACATTGGAGACTCTGGTGGGTCGAGGAGCGGAAGTTCCTCCTCGGCGCGTTCGCCTAATTCATGCCGCAGCTGATTACAGCCACGGCATGCCGTCACATAATTGTCTGGGGTCGTCGGCGCATCGATGTCACGGTGGTCGTACTCACGGCCACGATCGGACTTCTTATCGCCCCAGACCACTTCATCACCGCAGTACCGGCACTGGTCTCCATCACGGAGCATGACCGGCACCTGCAACCCAGCACGGTTTTGATCGTTGCGGCGTTTCGTTGCCTTCGACTTCGCATCGGAGCGGATGACATGAACAAACGATTCACGCTCAACGAGCATGAATTGCCGCTCACCTTCAGACTCCACCTCGGTGATAATCCCGATAGTGATCAGATCCTGAAGTACCGGCTCCACCCGGCTAATGCCAATATGCCGGACGGCTGCACCATAGGTGATCTTGTAATCCGTCCACTGCTGCGCAGAATGCGTAAACAACGCTGACGCCGCGCCTTTGAGTTCACTGACCAGACGGTCATCGCCACGTTCGGCTGCCAGCTCATAGGCTCGCATCCACTCCGGGGCCTCGTTGAAAGTATCGCTGACCCTTACCCATGCCATGGTGCATCACTCCCGGACCGGGGCTGCCCAGCAGAAATATGGGAAGCGGTAACAATCATTCTTCGAACTCCAAATCAAAAACAGGCGCGGTAACAAAATGAACCAACACAATTGCTTACGGATCTCTACAACAAGGCACTGGTAGCGCCACGGCTAATCCTCGCTTTCTTCGTGATAACCGGCTTGGTCATCACCTTCATCAGACGGATAAGGCCACATGGTGTTCGCAGAAACAGTGCGGGACAGCACCCGGTAACGCACAGGCAAGCCATACGTGCGGGCCCGCAGACTGCACGCCTGGTGCACATCTTGTGCCTGTTCTGCGCTCATCCATGTCACCCCAGCGACGCGCAATGAATTCCATGTGTATCCGCCATCTGTTGACGCCACCACACAGAACTGCCTGACGGCCTTGTTATTGCTTACGCCGCTGTCACCCATCAAGAAACCTTCCCCGTTACTGCCGGCCGTTGCGCCCACTGACATGCAGACAGCAACTGCGCTGCCGTCCGACGAGCCTCGTCGACAGAAGCGAACACAATGTCCCCCAGGCGAACCCGGGGACTACCACAGGCGGCCACACCCCGAGAAGCCTCAACATCGCCGAACTGTGCGATATCACGGTCGTAACGCCCAACATCCCATGAGTAGCAATGCTCAATGAACAGCTTGTCCGGCCGTAAGAGCTGGACCTCCACCTCGCGGGCGTACTCGTTCGCAGTCCTAACAGCGTCTTCCCACGAGCCACACCACGCGATGCCACCGGTATCGTCCTCAACAACCCACGGCAAAAAGCTACTTCCCGTCTTCTTCACCTGGAGCGTCATGACTACGACAGTCCTCCCAACGGCCGCGCGACAACAACACGTCGCGCAACAGGCGACCCGGTGTTCTGCTGCTCGTCGACGCCGTCCAACTTCTCCTCGTCACCGTCCGCAGGATTCGACCCGTCCGGATTACAGACCCACACGACCGCGAGCTGCGGAGCCGTGGCCACAAACTTCGCTTCGGCCGTCGAAGGGAAGCGAGTCACCACAGCCCCAATAGCCCGCGCTGCCTTCTGCAACGCGACTTCCTGCGCCGGTGTCGCACGAGTAAGGACGCCGGACTGCGAGACCATGGCGGAACTCCGCTCCTTCGCGTGCACTTCCTGCAGCACCTCGGAGACATGCTTCGCGACTCCTTCAAGCGGCTGCCTCGGCGACTGCACCGGGCGACGCGTCTTATGCGGTTCAAATGGCAAACCGTAAACAAGCGCTATCTCAATGAAGTCCGCCGAAGCGGCAACCTCGACCTCAACCGGCCCAGCGTTCGTTACCTTCTGAATCGCAACTTCGGCTAACTCCTTCGCGACTCGAGGCGCGACATCCACCGAACCGGAGGCGATCACGTCGACACCGGGCACTTCCGCGGCGCCCATCATCATCGGGTTGGCCGCAGAGACAGTGACCGTCGAATCCTCGCGAACATCAATGCGAATCGAATCGAACTGCGCCGCGGTATCGCCCGGCACTGCGATTGGGTGGACTGCCTTCAACGCGTTCGAGAACTCTACGGCTGGCGCCACGAACCGGAAGTGCCGACGCTGCTGTGCTTTCGGCGTCGCATCAACGACGTCTACATCATCTGCTGCTGTCGTCATTTCTTGGAATCTCCTGTCCATCAATGGTTAATTGCCCTGGAATCTCAGTGCGGGTGGGGCGCTTACGAGGGCCAAGGAATCGGTAAATCTGAATTTGGCGCCGCGTTTGCTGCTGCTCCCACCAACGCTGCGCAGCTGATTCATCTGATGTCATCTAGCTATCGCTTTGTAGTTTTTCGTCATCTCGTTGAGCCGCTTGCGTTCACGCGCAGCACGCCGCTGTTGCATGCGTTGTTTCTCCCGCTCAGGCATGCCCGCTCGTCGTTTGCCATGAGCACCAGCGCACACATGCTGCTGGAACAGCAAATACCCCTGCGACCGTTTCCGCAGAGCTTCTTCCGCACTGAGGAACACGGCAGCACCATGCACGATCTGCACGGTCCCATCTGGGTCAGACGATGCATCAAGGGCAAGCCGATGCCCCAATGGTGTGCACGCCCACCGGATAGGGAAACCGCAATACCTGCAAACCCTTTGGCGTGGCATTTTTCCTCCTCATGTTTGACTGCTATCGGCTGCTTAGTGCTTTTCGCCGCGGTGGACTATCCGCAACACGTGGGCTTCGACCTTCATCTGGAAAATCAGCCATCGTCGGCGCATCATGCTGATTTCAGCCCCTCCATACGCTGCTTGACGACGGGAACTGCAGCCCACGCTTTCTGCGCCGACAGGCCATCCCTTTTCCGGCACCATGCAATCGCTTCCCGAAGGGTGGCCCCTAATGACGTGAAGTGCAGGAGATCTAGCGCAGTGGCTTCCGCATCGGAGAGCTCAAACTCAACCTGCGCCATCGCATTAACATCAGCCATAGCGACGGATGAAGCACCGGAAATGATTGCTTCCACTGCTTGGTAGCCCACCTGAGCTGACTCAGCGATATGTTCTACTGACATTCCCAGTTCCATGAGCTCGAGAACATGCCCCCGAGCATCAAGCCGACACACCTCATAATCGCCAGGCGGAACTTCCTCAATACCCACCGCGGTCTTCAAAGCGTCTTGCAGCGAATTACAAATCACGGCCGGCGGAATCCCTGCCATTGCCACCTGCCAGCGACCATCTGAGATTCGGCGGGCGCACCGTGGCTTATCTTTCTGATTCACCTTGCACCTCACTTGCGATGTGCTCGATGAACTCCTCAAGCTGGCGCATAACGCGCTTGTCATCCTTATTGAAAGTGACCAGGTTCTCCAAGGCCCCTCTGGTGATGAACTGCTGCCCATCCCCATGCCGGCCTAACCACCGAGGCAGCCTTGCCGGAAACCTCAGACTACGAGGCATCTCTGACATCACATCACCGAACGACACCTCGAAATCGATCGTGGCCGGCTTCCTGCCACCGCGGGGCACGGGAACTACTACGAGCACCCACCGATTCTTCGGTGAGCGAACCCTACGAAGATGTTTCACGTCATGCCTCCGGCCAATACCGGGTCGCAGAGACACCACTGTTGTTCTTTTTCATCTGAAGAACACACTCAATGTTTTTGACAGACTTTGAAATAAAGACCGCCGTGCACAACCAAAAAATTGTTGTGATTGTCCAAATGATTGGCACAAAATTGAAATTGTCGTAGCCGGTAATGATGACCATTACAAAAGAGGATGCGGCAAGAATCAGCGACATTGCCCATTGCAATTTGTTCCTGGTGTTGACGTGGTCCAGCAAATCGTAGGCGTCGCGCCACATTGAGCGGCTGAACTTAACGTTTGGATTACTCATTTATGCTGCTCCCCTTGGTGCTTCTGGAAGCCCCTCGCGCTCAATGCGATGAACCTCGGTGACATGGATGAGGTACGGGCGTCGTGATCCTGGTCGACGGCGAGGACCCACGTACTGCAAACGACCTGCGTTTAAAAGCGCGTAGATATAGTTCACGTGTACTCGGAAATGCTTGGCGACTTCCTTGGGTGTCCACATCACTTGGTCTTGCGTTGGCATGGTGACCTCGTTCCTTGCGGTATGCTTCATGGCAGTGTTCCTTTCAACACTTTCGGCCTGTCCCTGGTGCTAGCGGGGGCGGGCCCTTTTATTTGGTTTGTGAGGCGCGCAGCCAAACCGCCGTGCGAAAGGCCCACGGCATTGTGGCTGGCTTGCGACGACCGATTCTCATATCGCCTACGCGCCAGTGCCCGGCAGAGGAATCGAACCTCTGAGTAACCATTCGGGCTGTTCTTATTTCGCCAATTTGCTGTAGTCCGACCAACGGACTCGTCTGGCTGTATATGGATGTGTAAGCGGAGTGCGACACCTATCTGCGAGCACCAACACTTCGGCAACAGTGCCGACTGCCCGGTAAGGAATCGACACTGACGTGTCGTTGTCCGTATTGGTGATTGTGATTTCGCTTTCGGTGGCGTCGATTCTCGTGCTCCCGATTGCTGCTTTTAATTCCACGTGTGCTCCCCTTTACTGCCCTGGTTTTATTGACACAGTTGGATTAGTGTCAGCCGTTACGATTTGTCCATGAGTGAAAACGAATTCCGGCGCCTCGTAGCTCGAGTAGAGCGAGCGGCTTCGCACCGCCACGAGCTGTGGAGTCTTGGTGCCGAACATCTGAAGGCGAATCCGATTGAGCGCCGGGTTGTAGGCGACGGCGATATCCGTTCCTTTCGCCTCCATGCGACCGCACCTGTGCCAACCGAGCTGTCCCTCATCTTCGGAGAGTGGCTGTACCAACTTCGTGCCGCTCTCGATGGGCTGATGTACGAAATCGTTGTCCGAGAAACCAAGTTGGACCCTCCGCCAAATGCCGGCCGGATTTCCTACCCGTTGTGCAGATCCGCTGACGCTTTCGCCTCGTGCAATACCTATGGAGTTTCCGATAGGATTCGCCGAGCCATTGAACGCACGCAGCCCTATCACGCCACCGGAGGATTCAGCGGAAGTGCGCTGTGGTGGATTCATGATCTCGCCCGAATTGACCGCCATCGACGTGGGCATTGCCTCGTGTGGCGCATTATCGAGCTGCAGGTCAATTCCAACAGCCCGGCCATCGACGCCTCGCGCTGTGGTGTATGCAATCAGTTCGAGGCTTTCATCCGGGGTGATGAGGAGTTGGAAGCCGCGTGGATCGCGCTCCGCCGCGGCGTCGAACTCAACTCGAATGACGGAGTAGATATCACTTGGCGTCTCCAACTCGATGTAGCCGACTGGGTCCAGCGCATTCCCTTCAGCTACGGCGTTTGGAGCCTCGATGACCGAATGGCCAACGCAGAAATGTATCTCAGTAAGACCATCGAGTTGTTCGAGCAACTCTTCATCGTTGATGACTAGGTACTGGCTTAGGCCACTGTCATGGAGTCTGGTTAACATTCGTTGACGCAGTTGGCCTCTAGCATTGGCTAAATCCATGTACTTCATCGCTGCTTCCTCCTTTCGCTTGTCGACGGTTGCCCTGCCCAGCACCTTCCCCAGTGCTGGGCGGATTGATTCGTTAGTCAGCCAGCCAGCTAGCGCACGAGCCGCGTCAGGTCTTCGGCGACGCGTTGCGCCTCCTCGATAGAGATATCGATTACGTTCGCTCCATGAGGTAGGTGCATCGCTACTCGGAGATCATCGCGGGTGGCGTAGCGGTAAATCCTCACTCCGCTGATTGGGCTCTTCATTTGGACATCTGTTTGCGTAGTCATGTCGGTATATTCCTTCTTTGTGACGAGGAGGTGAATAATGGACGATTTCGAAGCTCTTAAAGAGCAAGCGCGGCGCTCATACCGTGAATGCTGCGAAAACACTGACCTATGCAAGCGCTCAGTACTTGCTACGCGTCACTCTGCGGACCAAGCGCAAGGCGCGAAAGCTCATATCGAGGAGCTACTCACACAAGCGCCTGAAGCTGAATTGCCAGCCGTCAGAAAGGCGTATGCCGCTACCGTGAGATCCTGCGAATCCGCAGAACGCTCATATCTGGATGCGGTCAGTGCATATGAAGCTGCGGTAGCTAGTCGCGACGAGGCGAGAGCTGTTTTTAAGAAAACTTTCGGTGAAGAGCCCTAGCTACATCGATTGCTTTCCTGCTGTGGCCGTGGGCGCGTTCTGCAGAAATATGTGCTGAATCAGCGGCATTTTTTGCGACTGCAGCCCACTTTGTTGCCGCGGCGATAGTTTTTGATGACTCCCCTGGTGCTGCAACATCAGGGGTTTCATTTTCCGAATTTGCCATGTTTGCTTCCTCCTTTCGCTTGTCGACGGTTGTTGCCTGGCACCTTCCCCAGTGCCCGGCGCGGCTTTTCTTATGCGGTTTTTGGCTGCTGGATAAGCATCCCGTCCAATGGCCTGCCGGAGATGCTGCGCAACTTCACCAACGTGGCTACCGACGGAGAGCTGCGCCCGTGGCGCAAATTTCGCACTGCCGTACCGGTCATTCCGATTGCTGCAGCCAACTTCTCATCCGAGGTGTATCCACCCAGGCGACGGGCATCATCCAGGACTGACGGGTCTAGCAGGTAGCCCACCGTATTCCTCCTGTGTAATTCCATCTGCGCAATTCATTGCGCTTGCAACGCAATCATTGCACACCTTTGCCGAATAGCGCAAGCTATTCTTAGCAATTTAACGTTTTCCCAGGTAACAGGGTGTGCAACTATTGCGCACATACCTAATTGCAATTACCATGAGGGCATGACATTTCAACATTGGCTATCCACCGCCACCGAGGATTCAATAGCCGAGATTTCACGACGTACCGGCATCCCCCGGCGCACGCTCCAATACCAGCTAGCTAACGACAAGCCGAGTATCGAGAATTTGCTCAAGATTTCATCGACCTACGACGTGAACCCGATTGAGACGTTGTTGGACTTTGGAATCGTCAGTCGCGTGTGGGAGAAGGTGCCGAATATAACCGGTGCACTCCGGCTTGCATCGGATGAGCAGCTAACTGATGAGGTTTTGCGCAGACTTAAAGCAGGTTCACAGGCTTTTGATGAGCCTGTTGATGAGCTTGCAGAGCACCGTCCGAACACCCAGGTGGCGTCTTGTCGTCGTTTGGCTGTGACATTGGGTGAGCCTCCTCGCGTGTGGGACTTTTGCGGTGATGGTCGCTGGGTGATGATTCGAAGCCTGTATGCAGAGCCGGGGCATGCTCCGTTTCCCGACAGGGCTGGCGGGCCAATGCCTAGCACGATGATTGAGGAGCGTTTTGGTGCTTTGGATGAGATGCCCACTTCGGTCGTGGAGCATATCGAGCGGGAATGTGTCGGCCGGCGGGTGGATGCTGCCGAGATTCTCAGTATGTTCCACGACAATGCCGAGAGCCCTACAGTCGACACAGGCATTGTTGACTTGCGCACCATCCGCGACGGCAAGGCGCATGATGATGCGTTTGACGATGACGCGCTCATTGAGCGGATCAATGCGGGGAAAGAACAGATTGCTGCGCAAGAGGCAACAGAACCGCTTGACGAGGAGTGGACGTAAAAACTAATGGCACCTACTGATAATTCTCTCCCACCCGAACGCCCAGGGATGCACCCCACGATTGCGCATATAGCACTGGAAGCCAATGGCGTTCTAGAAGACCCGATGGATCGCTGGGAATTAACCGATGAGGTCGTAGACCTACTTAGCGATTTCGCAGCCAAATATCGAGATTCGTACGACTATCTCACAGCAAACTTGGAGAGTTGGGCGCTCGAGGGATATCCAAACTTCGATGTCTCACACACCTCAGATTCATCAATTGGCGCTCCAATCGGAGAACGACTGCGACGAAAGCTTGGACCTCAACGTCCCTGGATGTGCGAAGCAAAAACAGGAATTGAGGGCAAAAACAAAAAAGAGTGGCGCCTTTACTTCACCGACATCACCCACAAGGAAGGCGAACCCTACTACATGTTCTTCGGCGCACATTTCACGGAGAAACGAACAAAGAATAAAAGAGGAAAACCCTTGGCGGAGAAGACAGTCCAGAAAATGCAAGATAGCGACATCAAGGAAGCTGCCACCAAGATTGTGCAACTCACTAAGGATGACAATCGCGATTACCGCCTCGCGAGTGAGCTAGATACCCCCGAATGATATACACCCCTTCCATACCTGTACATTTAAGTGTACATATTGCATGTAGTTGACCCCGTCAACCATGCGCACCGTATCCGTAGACCATCAGATGAAAGGAAGGCGTCATCATGGCTAAATTACGTGTTCCCAACTCTCGTCGACTTGGCGTCGACCTCGCCCAATCGGAAAAAGAGCTCGTGCGCCAGCTCGTCGCATTCCGCAAACTCCGCGGCCTTGACATAACAGAAGTAGCTCGACGGATGGGCGTATCCAGAACTACCGTTTACTCATTTGAGAACCTCAACAGCGGTGCTTCCAAAACGCACACCTTTCTCACTGCAAAACGGTATGCCGAAGCTGTCGACGCATATATCGCCTACCTGGCTGTCGACGCCGGTTCCGTCAAGAAAGATGGAGACCAGGCAACCTACGCCACCATTAAAGAGAAGGTCTCCGAGCATCGGAAAGCCCTCGAAATCGATGGCACTTACGAGGACAATTCTACTTTTCAGCAAGAAGTCGCCGACGCCGCAACATGCGCACACTTAGAAACCAAGACCGCCACCTGGGACATCCCCGAGCGGCAGTCCCGACGCTTCACCCCCAGCTCCGACGGCCACCAATGGACGTCTTCGTCCCATAGTGAGTTTTGGACCGTATCTAACCCAAACCAAGAGCTTCAAGAGGCATAAGAAAAGGCGAACGCACGAATGACCGCAAGCGCAGCTTTCAACCCGGACCATCTCGCCACCCGCACAGATCTGGGAAGCATGTCCGTCACGCTCATCGGCCCACTACAAAAAGACTCTGACACCAACGGCTTCATCGAATTCACTATCAAACCAAAGACTGAACCTGACTGCTTCCACTTAGTAGGAAGCCTCGTAGCCGAACTAGACAACGCTATTCGCTACGAATTACAGATCGTCGCCTACTGGTTCCTTCCGCAGGACGCGCTCCCCACTGAAGAGCAACTCCGCGACTTCGCCCTACACCGCGGACTATTCGACCTCATTGCCGTTGTAAATCATGAGATTCGAGGGCTCGGCATCCGATACGGGTACCCCTACCCCTCATTCGGAGGACCAGAAATTGAACAGCTCCGCAAAGAAATCATGAACGAATCACGCGACGTATTCACCATTCCCAGCGAATAACGAAATACTCCTCCAACCAGAGCTTCGAACACTTGAGGGCACCCAATCCGCACCTTACGCAATACTTACCCTGCCGAAAGCAGGATTAAGCATTAGTGAGGACCCAATGAGCATTATCGAAGACCGACTCTCCATGTTGCTCGATCAGGCAAATGTCCGCCTCATTGAGACACCAAAGCTCGGCGCGACGTTCAATGCCGTCTACCACGCGGAAAGCCGAACGATATTCGTCCGTTGGGGCATCGACCCAGTCACTCGTCGATGTGCCATCGCACATGAACTCGGCCACGCAATCTACGGCGACACCGAGTCCTCTCCCTTCACTGAACGCCGGGCAGACAAATGGGCTGCAACGAACCTCATCGCCCTAGACGATGTGAACGTTGCAGCGGAAAACAACGATGGAGTGCTATCAGCAATGGCCGCTGATATCGGCGTGACACCGCACATGCTCGAGCTCTGGTTCAAGCTACATCAGGCTGGAAGCATCCCTCACCAACACTCCTGCCTCAAGTATTAGCCCATCTCTAGAAAGACAATTCACTTGAACAAGAAACTTCTCGCAAGCGCACTATCAGCCACACTTCTCGTCAGCGCCTGCAGCTCCGAAGAATGGGAGTCCGAACAGCAGCGCCAAGCAGCACTCCGAGAATACTCCTGCCAAACCTTCGTGGAGGCCGACCCCAACCTAATCGCGTCAGAAACTATCCACGGCGTGGATGCCGTCACTCAAGACGTCGGTGACCGAGCAAATGCAGTTCGCCATTCCTTCATGCTTCAAAACGGAGTCATGAAACCAACCTGCGACCGCACATCCGCCGACTACGACGACGTCATCCTCCAAACCTGGATCAACAAGACGGACAAAGAGCTTGGCGATAAATTCACACCACAGTTCGCTGAAGACAACGGCATCGACATCGACGAACTATGAGACTCATGAAGCAATAAAGCATCTCGACAGTAGATGTTTCATACTTGGGAAAACTATAACCTGCCGGTGGATAATATATCCCTATTTGAAACATCGGAGGTTTATCCATGTGTCAGTTCACGCGGCTGGAAACCTAACGAGCCCGTCAGAATCGCAGTCGAACGCACAGCAGGGATACCTACCACCGCCGAGATACTACCCGCCCCTTGCCCTGCACCGGACGAACCCAAAACCGGCAAATAAGCCGATGGGTGCCGGGAAGCCAGGAGAAGTCTTGCCAACTGCGAACGGATAGACAAAAGCGGGCGCTGCCCAACACCAATTTAGACAGCGCCCGCTTAGGCAAAGCCCCCATAATAAACAGCTCGACTTGTTTTAAATGGGATACACGAGGAGTCTACACCATGGCATCAATCAGGCCGTACAAAACAAGGAAGGGCCGACGATGGGAAGTCTTCTACACACGACCCGACGGCGCGCGCGCTCATAAACGTGGATTCCGTACAAAAATAGAAGCCCAAGCCTGGGTTGAAGACGAAGGTGCTGCAGGCCGCGACGGAACATGGATAGACCCGAACCGGCAAAACACCACTATTGCTGTGCTCGCCAAACGCTGGGACAGCACCTTAACCAGACTCAAGCCCTCCGGCGCACGCTCCATCCGTAGCGCCCTCAACAACCACGTCCTACCCAAATGGGGACCACGCCCCGTCGGCAGCATCAAAAAATCAGAAGTCCAAGAATGGATCTACACCTCAAAAATGACTCCAACAACGGCCCGGCGCGCTCATAACGTGTTGTCGCAGATTTTGGATATGGCGGTTGATGATGAGTGTTTGCAGACTAATCCTGCGCGTGGGGTGCGTTTGCCGAGGAAGCCTAAGCCGGTGAAGGTGTATTTGACGATGGAGCAGGTGCGGACTTTGGCGGAGGAGTCGAGTCGGCCGGAGATTATTTGGTTGTTGGCGATCAGTGGGTTGCGGTGGTCGGAGTTGGCTGGGTTGCAGGTAGGGGATTTGGATTTGGACGGTCGGCGGGCGCATTTGCAGCGTGCTGCGGTGACGGTTGTTTCCAGGGTTGAAGTTGGAACATTGAAGACGCATGAGAACCGAAAGGTGGCTATCCCTCGGTTTGTGTGTAATATGCTTGCGCCGCTTATTGAGGGGCGTGATTCTGGTGATTGGGTGTGGGAGCGTGCTGACGGTGGGCCATTGAAGTTGCCGTCTACTGGTTCGTTTTTTCATTGTGCACTGGAGCGTGTGCAGGAGGCTGACTCGAGTTTTCCCCATGTGACTGTCCATGGGTTGCGTCATGTGGCTGCTGGTCTTTTGGTGTCGTCGGGGGCGAACGTGAAAGTGGTGCAGCGCCAATTGGGTCATGCGTCGGCGGCGATGACGCTAGACCAGTACGCTGATTTGTTCGATGGGGACCTTGATGAGGTCGCTGATTCGATGGAGATGGTTTATTCGGCTCTCGGTGAACTTGAATCGGTGCCCCAGAATGAAAGTGCACCAAAAATGCACCAAAAACTAGCTATCGATTCTAAACAGGCTGGTTAACAGTTTATTTCGGGTCGCCTTTTGTGCGTTCGAGTCTCACCGGGGGCACGATTTGAGAACCCGCTTTCACCTGGCTTTTAGCCTGGTGGGGGCGGGTTTTTGGTTGTCTGAGTATTCGCTATCTTTCACTCTTTTTCACGCACTTTCACGCACTTTCACGGGTATTTTGCACCATAAATGAGCCAAAAAAGAGCCACATATTGCCTGCTGAATCCTGCGTTAACTCCTGGGTGAATCTGTTTTTGGGCATAAGAAAACCCCGCCACTACCGATTGAGTGAACGGGGCAGTGCCATGGCGGGGACTCGCACCCCGCGAATGTGGCTACTCCATGGCTTTTGAGTCCGATGATTTCAACAGGCGAGCATACGCTCTGAAAACTTCTTCATCGCCATCGGAGTACTCGGAAATCCCGCTCAACAAAGCTTGCCGCTGCTCTTCTGTGATGGAGACTCGAAACTCAGCGATGTCTTCTGCAAGATAGGTGCTGCGACTGCGTAGCGGCGCAGTGTCGCGGTTACTTCTGATTTGCCGCCGCGGTCGCCGATGCGGGCGCGGTTGATAAACGGCACGAATTGTACCGCGCCGAAGTTGTGCTGCAGACACTCGCTCAACTGCCCGGTCACGCATTAAAACTGCCGAGACGGTTTCCGCTTCACCAGCAGCCGTTCAGTGTGCAGCAAATGCATTCTGGTGAAGCGGAAGCCGTCCTTTTGCAGCAGGCATCCAACTGGACTCTGGCCAATTGGCGTCATCAACAAACGAAGCCCGCTGCTACAGGTTATCCACCGCGTACTGAGCTTCCTCCGGAGTAAACTGCTCGCCGTATTCCGACGTCAGCTGCTCGTAAACCGCATCCGGGGACATTGCCATCGAATCCTGGTAGATTCTCGCCTTTTCCAGTGCGTTCTTATTCCAGTCCGCTTCGAGATTGTCCATCGCATACTGGGCTGCCTCCGGTGAGAATTTCTCGCCATACTCCGAGGTCAGCTGATCATAAATACCGGCCTTCGACATGTGCATGCGATTCGCGTAAATCTCTGCCTTGCGGAGAGCATTCTTGTATTCGGCCGGGACCTTCTCATCCTGCTTTTGCTGCTCCCCCGTCTGACCCTGCTGCTCATCTGCACCTGCCTCGGGTGCCTCAGCGAAATCGGCATTCTCAACAGTCCCAGAATCAGCCGCAACGGCAGTCTCCGAACCAAAGAGAGATGCAGCTTCAGAATCGGAACCCGAATCGGCATCGCCGCCACCGGTCAAGCTGGCCGCCACAGCGAGGACCACAACAGCACCGGCGGCGATACCGCCCCACTTGAAGCAGCCACCCTTCTTCTTTTCTTTCGGAGCCGGAGGCATCTGCCCCGCTGCCGACGGACCCTGCGGGTAGGGCTGCTGGCCGAGCGGATCCTGCGGGCTGTGCTGGTAGGACTGCTGCCCCAGCGAATCCTGCGGATTCTGGGAGCCGTACGGATTCTGGGAGCCATACGGGTTCTGTGGACTCTGCGGGTTCTGGGGGAAAGTGGAATCGGACATCGTAAGAAGCCTCCTGCGTAGAAGTTGCAATAAACGAACAGCTCTCTGTCGTCAGTTGGAACTATCCCAGGAACTCCGGATTCAACTTTCCGCACTACACAAATATTTTCGATTCGCGAACCATAAGGCACCACTGAAGGTAAGAAGAAACCAGGCCTCTACCCCATAGAACAGGGCTTGGAACTGGTTAATCTCTTTAAAAACTAACCTTCAACCCCGGCCAGCGCTTGCTCAATATCGGCAAATAATATCGCCAACATTTTCCAAACCAATAGAAGGCCAAAAGCGGCCAAGGAGTAGAAACCCCTCCAACGACAGCCGCCCATATGGAACCCGCCAGCACATAGACGCCCCACCGAAGGCACTTCCTAACAATGATGCTTCCGAGCAAGCCCCGGTGCACACCTTCATCGCAAACAACACAGCAGCGTAGCTCTTGACATAGATGACGCCATGGCAGGACTCGTCGAACTCGGCAAAAGCCGGGGTTACGGCATCACGCCCGCGACCGCCAGCCCCACGACACTTCCCAAATCCCCGCCCCTCAACCGCAAAGATTTTATTTTCCACCCCACTGTCCATATAATGAGATACCAATCCCGTATAGCAAGACTGGATTAGTTTTTACGCACACCACTACGTATCAGCGGCCAGCCATTGCTCCCGGCTTTACACCCTGCCCACCAGCAGCTCTCGCCGCGGTCGAGTTTTCTCAAAGTACAAAGTACTCAGTACTCAACACGTTTTGGACTGTCATCATGCCTGCTGCGAATTCCCCCTCTAGCTCCCCCGACCACGCTGTGAACGCGAACTCCGCTAAGACGCCGCTTCACACTGTGAACGCGAACTCCGCTAAGACGCCGCTTCACGCAGTACCGGAGGACACCACCCCCACAGATCCGTCGACCATCACCGATGCGGAAATCTTCGAGGCGCACCTAGGCGGCAAGCTCCGCTCCCACTCGACCATGAAGCTCGAGACGATTCGCGACCTCTCCATTGGCTACACCCCAGGCGTCGCTCGCGTCTGTGAGGCCATCCACGAAGATCCGGCTCTGGCCCGCACCTACACCTGGACCGGCCAGAACGTCGCAGTGGTTTCCGACGGCACCGCCGTGCTTGGCCTTGGCGACATCGGGCCCAAGGCCGCGCTACCGGTGATGGAAGGAAAAGCCCAGCTCTTCGAGCAGTTCGCTGGCATCTCCGCTGTGCCAATCGTCCTGGATACCCTCGACACGGAGGAAATCATCCAGACGGTCAAGGCGCTGGCACCGTCGTTTGGCGGAGTGAACCTCGAAGACATCTCCGCGCCTCGCTGCTTCGAGATCGAGCAGCGTCTCGACCAAGAGCTCGACATCCCCATCTTCCACGACGACCAGCACGGCACTGCCATCGTCATCGCCGCCGGCCTGATCAACGCCTGCAAGCTGACCGGCCGCAGCTTCCAGGATCTCCGCGTAGTCATCTCCGGCGCTGGTGCTGCTGGTGTCGCTGCGACGAAGATGCTGCTGTCCGCTGGCGTGTCCGACATCGTCGTCGTCGATTCGCGCGGCATCATCCACCCGGACCGCGAGCCACTAAGCGACATCAAGCAGTGGGTCGCCGGCATGACTAACCCGCGCGGTATCACCGGCTCGATCAACGATGCGCTTGTCGACGCTAACGTGTTCATCGGCGTCTCTGCCGGCCGTATCGGCGAGGATGCGATTAGCCAGATGGCCGCTGACCCGATCCTGTTCTCGCTAGCCAACCCGATTCCGGAAATCCCGATGGAAATCGCTCGCAAGTACGGAGCCGTCGTGGCCACTGGCCGCTCGGATCATCCGAACCAGATTAATAATGTGCTGGCCTTCCCGGGTCTGTTCCGTGGCGCACTGGAGGCGGGTGCCAAACGGATCACCGAGGCCATGAAGCTGGCTGCTACTCAGGCCATCGCAAATGTTGGCGTAGAGGACCTGAGTGCCGACCGCATTATCCCGTCGACGCTGGATTCGCGCGTCATGCCGGCCGTGGCGAAGGCTGTCCGCGATGCTGCGCTGAGCGACCCGGCCTCCGGCGCGGTCGGCCCGCTCGACGTCACTGGCAATGGCTTTGCTGCAGCTGAAGCGAACTAGAAAACCGGCGCTGACTATTCCCCGGGAAGTCTGAAAAGTGTGCGGTTTTCCTGCACCCGCCTGAAGCGCAGCTGAATAGGGGTACCGAATTTAAGGTATTCCTGTGCCTAGGTAACATATTCAGATATGAAAAGACCCATCGCATTGGCGGCTGCCACGCTGACTGCGACCTTGTTCTTAGGGCTTACAGGCTGCGTCACCAATGACGAAAGCGGTAACCCCGAGGGCTGGTCAGAGATCAAACCGGCAGCGGTCCCCGAACTGGCGAAACAGGTCCCAGCAGATCTTCGTAAGCGCGAAGTATTGCGCATCGGCACCAACCCAACATTCGCCCCAGCAGAGTTTAAGGATTCCGCCGGTTCCATCATCGGCTTCGACATTGACCTTATGCGGGCCATGGCCAGCGTCCTGGATTTGCGGCTGGAAATCCAAGAACAGGATTTCGCACTGATTCTGCCGGCCCTATCGGCCGGCGCAGTTGATGTTGGCGCCTCCGGCTTCACCTCAAATGAGGAGCGCCGCAAGACCTACGACTTCGTCGACTACCTGGATACCGGCCTACAGTGGGCACGTCGCCCGGGCAGCGACGCCAGCTCCGACAACTACTGTGGCAAAACTGTCGCCGTTCAGCGCAATACCGTCGCGGACATGGAGGACCTGCCGGTAAAGAATCAGGATTGTCTGGATCGCGGTTTGCCACCAATTAACAAATTGGCCTACCAGGATGCCGGTACCGCCGCTACCACTGTGGTGCTGGGGCGTGCTGACGCGCTGGCAGCTGACTCACCAGTCAGTGCCTACGCGGTCAATCGCTCTGAGGGCAAACTCGAACTTGCCGGAGATATCTACGATGGTGCCCCGTTCGGCTTCGCTATTCCGAAGGATTCAGAACTCGGCCCAGTACTCCAGCAGGCGCTGCAGTACCTCATCGACAACGGCCAGTACAAGCAAATCCTGACCACATGGGGTTTGGAAGACGGTGCTTTGGAACGCGCCACTATTAACGGAGAGGAACTTTAAGTGAGCGACTCATCTGCGTCTGGCGCCCGCTACGAGGCCACACAGGCGGAACTCAACGAAGAAATTAAGGCCAAACCGCTGCCGCACCCGGGTCGCTGGATCACCGCAGCAGTGCTGCTAGTGCTCTTCCTGTGGTTCATCATCGGTGCCGCCCGCAACGAGGCCTACCACTGGGATGTTTACTTCCAGTACCTGTTCGACACACGAATCGCCGCTGCCGCTGGCTGGACCATTGCACTGACAGTCCTCGCCATGCTCATCGGTATCGTCGGCGGTGCTATCGTCGCCGTACTCCGCATGTCGGACAACCCCGTGCTGTCCACTGTTGCTTGGTTCTACCTGTGGGTTTTCCGAGGAACTCCGGTCTACGTGCAGCTGGTCTTTTGGGGTCTCCTCGGCACTATCTACTCGACGGTTGACCTGGGTGTTACCGAGGTTGATCTCAGCACCGTCCTGTCCAATACCTTTGTGTTAGCGTTCGTAGGTCTCGGCTTGAATGAGTCCGCATACATGGCTGAAATTGTCCGTGCCGGCATCCAGGCTGTCCCGGAGGGCCAGACCGAAGCATCGAAGGCACTGGGTATGAGCTGGTGGCAGACTGTCCGCCGCACCATCTTGCCACAGGCTATGCGCATCATCATCCCGCCGACGGGCAACGAGTTCATCTCCCTGCTGAAGACCACTTCGCTGGTCATCGCAGTGCCGTTCTCGCTGGAACTCTACGGCCGCTCCACGGACATCGCCAATGCGCTGTTCCTGCCGGTGCCGATGCTGCTTGTCGCCGCCACCTGGTACTTGGTCATCACATCAATTCTGATGGTCGGACAGTTCTACCTTGAGCGCTACTTCGCCCGCGGCGCTACCCGTCAGCTCACCGCCCGCCAGCTGGCCGCGCTTGCCGACGCCGAAGGTGTGCCGCTTGCAAATGCTCGCGTTGTCGATAAGGACGAAGAGCACTTCTACCGAGAGGATCCGCAGTAAATGACTACCAAAGATTTGATGGTTGAGGCGCAAAAGGTTCGGAAGAACTTCGGCCGTCTCGAGGTCCTCAAGGGCATCGACCTGGAAGTTCCACGCGGTACCGTTACCTGCCTCATTGGTCCTTCGGGCTCCGGTAAGTCCACGCTGCTGCGCTGTATCAACCACCTGGAGAAGGTCAATGCCGGCCGTCTCTACGTCGACGGTTCCCTGATTGGCTACCGCGAAAAGAACGGCAGCCTCTACGAGATTTCCGCCGCAGAAGCTGCCCGTCAGCGTCGCGATATCGGTATGGTTTTCCAGAACTTCAATCTGTTCCCGCACCGCACAGTGCTGGGAAATATCACCGAGGCACCGGTGCTGGTAAAGGGTGTCTCTCAGGAGCAGGCTGAAAAGCGTGCCATGGAGCTGCTGGAGACTGTTGGTCTGGCGCACAAGGCCGATGCCTACCCTGTTCAGCTCTCGGGCGGTCAGCAACAGCGTGTTGCCATTGCTCGAGCCCTGGCCATGGAGCCGAAGCTAATGCTCTTCGATGAGCCGACTTCCGCTCTTGACCCCGAGCTCGTCGGTGAGGTTCTCAACGTCATGCGTGGTCTGGCCGATAAGGGCATGACCATGGTCGTCGTGACGCACGAGATGGGCTTTGCCCGCGAAGTCGCCGACCAGGTCGTGTTTATGGCTGACGGCGTGGTCGTGGAGAAAGGCACCCCGGATGAGGTGCTGGGTAATCCACAGCACGAGCGCACCCGCAACTTCCTATCTTCGCTGTTGAAGTAATAGCTACTGAAATAACAGCAAGGAGAGGCTGGCAAGCGGAACAGCAAGCCTAAGCGCCAAAAGTTGCGGAGATTCCGCGAAACATAGTGACTGCCGCGCCGGTAGTCGCCAGAATGACCGCGAGCTTTCGGGCTTGCACAATGGGCACTCGTCGGGAAACGCGAGTGCCCAAAAATATACCCACAATCATGGCAACCAAACACAGCGGCCAGAGGATAACCGGTGTGGTGGCGAAGACAGATACGTCACCGCTGATTTCCTTGAACAGCAAGGACAACGCGCCGGAAACAAAGAAGAGCGGTTGCAGGGTGGCTGCAAATGTCTGCGCTGGCCAACGGGAAGCCTGTGCGTAAACGGTAATGGCTGGGCCCGCAATGCCGGCCAGGGTATTCATAAAACCGCCGGCCACGCCTGAGGCAACGGCGTATTGTGGGCCGTCGACACGCATGCGCTGAGGCATAAAGGATGTCACTAGCAGCGCGAGTAGCACGAGCCCGCCGACCAACACCTGGAGCGGCCCGCTGGGCGTGTTGTGAACCACCCAAGCGCCGGGCAGTGCGCCGAGAGCCTTCACCGGGCCAATCAGCCAGAATTTCTTCCAATCGACGTTTTCTCGCACCGAGATGGTCTGCATGATCGCATTGACCGATGCGAGCACGTTAATAATCAAAATTCCTGCTACGGGACCTGCAACCAGTGAGAGGACCGGCCCTCCCAACAGTCCGAGTCCCATACCGGCTATTCGCTGCATCAGGGCCCCGATGAAAATCGTTGCCACGATAAAGACAAAAGCCCACACTGATAACTCCATGGGAGGGAGTTTACAGCGTGGGCTTTTTGGCTATTCGACGGGCGGGGTCGCCGAGGATCCGTCGTAAAGCGGAAACGTTAGCAGACTAGATGACGCCCTGAGCCAGCATTGCGTTAGCGACCTTCTTGAAGCCTGCGATGTTGGCGCCGAGCACGTAGTTACCCTCGTGATCGTACTCAGCGGCGGTGGTTTCGCAGTTCTTGAAGATGTTGGTCATGATGCGCTTCAGGCGCTCATCGGTGTAGGAGAAGGACCAGGAATCGCGGGTAGCGTTCTGCTGCATCTCCAGAGCGGAGGTTGCAACACCGCCAGCGTTGGCAGCCTTGCCCGGCGCAAAGTGGACACCGTTGGCCTTGAAGACCTCGATAGCCTCCGGAGTGGACGGCATGTTTGCGCCCTCAGCAACGAAGCGGCAGCCGTTGTCGACCAGCAGCTTGGCGGACTCGCCATTGAGCTCATTCTGAGTTGCACACGGCAGTGCGACATCAGCCTTGAGCTCCCAGATGTTGCCACCCTCGTGGAACTCAGCGCCCTCAGCCTCAGCGACGTACTCGGAGACGCGAGCACGACGAACTTCCTTGATCTCCTTCAGCAGCTCGACGTCGACACCGTTCGGAGTGGAGACATAACCGGAGGAGTCAGAGAAACCGACGACGGTAGCGCCGAGCTCCTGAGCCTTCCTAATGGCGTAGATGGCGACGTTACCGGAACCGGAAACGATGACCTTGGCACCGTTGATGTCGGCACCGTTGGCCTTCATCATCTCTTCAGTGAAGTAGACACAGCCGTAACCGGTGGCCTCGGTACGAACCAGGGAACCGCCCCAGGTCAGGCCCTTACCGGTGAGAACGCCGGACTCGTGCTGGTTGGCCATACGGCGGTACTGACCGAACAGGTAGCCAATCTCGCGGCCGCCGACGCCGATGTCACCGGCCGGGACGTCACGGTACTCACCGATGTGGCGGTGCAGCTCTGTCATGAACGACTGGCAGAAGCGCATGATTTCCAGCTCGGACTTGCCCTTCGGATCAAAGTCGGAGCCACCCTTGCCGCCACCGATCGGCAGGCCGGTCAGGGAGTTCTTGAAGATCTGCTCGAAGCCCAGGAACTTAATGATGCCGAGGTTCACGCTCGGGTGGAAGCGCAGACCGCCCTTGTACGGGCCCAGCACAGAGTTGAACTGAACACGGAAGCCACGGTTGACCTGGACCTGCCCCTGGTCGTCGACCCACGGCACGCGGAAAATAATCTGACGCTCCGGCTCACACAGACGCTGAACCAAGCCGTAGTCACCGTAGTGTGGGTCCTTTTCCAGGACGACCTTCAGCGACTCCAGAACTTCTGCCACTGCCTGGTGGAACTCCGGCTCACCGGCGTTTCGGGTGAGAATCTGGTCATAGAGTCCCGAAACCTTCTGCTCGATATTCAAAATAAACCTCTCTGCGAAACCATTATGGCGCCCACGAAGAACAAACCGTCAGCGGTTGTAACCCACTTCCCGGTTGCCGTAACTCGGTGGCACAGGTTGTGTGCACAAGGACTGGGCAACTGTAGATATTGAAGCGGACATAATTATACAACGGCATATTGCTGGGAAAACTCGTAGCGATTTGCGCTACACCCGTTGGCCAAGCCAATCACTGACTCTGTGGAGGCTTACACTTTTCACGAATTAGGTAGGAAATTACCTAAATACGGCAACATTCCAGGGATACGTCGCAACAGATTCGAGCATTTCGTCGAACTCACGCAGCACTGGGTCCGGGGGCAATTCTGCACGCGGAGTCAGTAGCTCAGAGAGGTCCATAGCGAGTTCATTGAGAGAACCACCGTGCTGATCGAAGCTCAAGAGATAACGGAATACCTTCCTATCCCCCAACGGCTCCTTCGGGTTCTCACGCTCCCACTGCTCCACCAACTGCGCGTCCGTGTCCGCCGACGCCACCGAAACATCCACGTCACTAACTCGCCCGGCGCGGTCAAACTCACTCAACTTGGTACGAAATGCCTCGGCCAGCGCCTCCGATTCGGTCGGCTTCACCAGGCAGTGAAAAACAATCTTCGACATAACTTCACAGGCTAAGCCACGCGAGACGGCCAGACAATAGCTAACCGTCGTCAAGCCCTTGTCCCCCTACGTTGGCGCGCCGACCGCCAGCAAAGACGTAGTGTTGGACTTATGCAGGCTTTCAGCAATCCCCTCATCACGCTTGCCGACGGCACGGTGAAGCAAGTTAATCCTTTTTCCGGTACCCAGGTGTGGACAGTCCCAGGTCGTGGAAATCGGCCGTTGGGAATTAAGCACACGGATCCGCAGCCATTGAGCGAGGAGGATTTTGGATCCCGCGACTCCTTTGGCTGGAACAACCTGCTGCAAACCCCGCCGGAGAAGGCCCGTGTTGTCCTCGACGAATCGGTATTCGGCGGCTACAGCACGGTGACCGGAGTACTGCCCGACCAGCTCTTCGACACCACTGCGGAGTTCCGCCGCGTGCCCAACCTGTTCGAGATCGTCTCCTATGACTATTGGTCGGAAAACTACGGCTTCGAGCCCGACCGCGAAACTCAGCAACGCATGGAGGCCTACCTCGATGACCCGAAGGGCCGCGAGCACGTGCTCAACATCATTCGCACGCGCTACCGCGCCGCTGGACGCAGTGAAGAGGAAATCAGCGCGCTTTCCGACGAGGAATTGCTGCGCCGCGCCCCAAGCTATTTCGCCGGCGGCCACGATGTGATTGTTGCCCGTCGCCACTTTGTCGACGGCGCTACTCACGATAATCAGCTGGCTTCTTCTGGCACATTGAGCGTTGCCGAGCACCGCGCACTTATTGCGTTTACCGTCGAGTCGATTGCTGACCTGTACCGACGTAACCGCTACGTACGTTATGTGGCCGCTTTCCAAAACTGGCTAAAACCGGCAGGCGCCAGCTTCGATCACTTGCACAAGCAGCTTGTGGCCATCGATGAGCACGGCGAGCAGCTCAAGCGCGAAGTGCAGGCGGTGCGCAAGAACCCGAATATCTACAACGAATACGCGGTGGACTATGCGGCCCGCCACAACCTGGTTATTGCGGAAAACGAGCACGCGGTGGCTTTCGCAGGATTCGGACACCGCTACCCGACGCTGGAGATCTTCTCGAAGTCGGATGTCTGCGAACCGTGGCTGCAAACCCGGGCTGAGATAGACGCAATGTCGGACCTGATTCACGCATGTCATGCCGCTGCCGGGCCCACCATTCCGTGTAACGAGGAATGGCACCACCGCCCTGTCGATTTGGATGCCCGCATGCCGTGGCGCGTAATGATTAAGTGGCGCACCTCAAATTTGGCCGGTTTTGAAGGTGGCACCAAGATTTATCTGAACACCATCTCCCCATGGGATCTGCGCGACCGCGTTGTCCCGGAGATGTACCGTTTACGGGAGACCGGAAAGATTTCGGACAGCATTCACATTGCGACCGAGTGCCAGTGCCAGCCAAACTCGCTGAAGTACAACCCGCTCGTCGAAGACGGGTCGCGACTGTAGTTCTCTGGCACAGAGTAGAGAGAAGTTAGGAGTCTTAATCCAGGTGAGCAACAATGAAGCACGACTGAGCCGCATTCGCGACCTCATCGCCACTCATCGAGTGCCATTGGACAGGCAGTGGGAAATCTACCGTTACCTGCACCAGCACCCGGAGCTATCTCAGGCGGAGGAGAAAACTGCCGCGTATCTGGCCGGTGCTCTTCGCGACATGGGCACTTACACGGTGTATGAGGGAATCGGTGGTCACGGCCTCGTTGGTGTCATGGAAAATGGCCCCGGCCCTACCGTGCTGTTCCGCGCTGATATCGATGCGCTTCCGGTGTTCGAGGAAACCGGTGTGGACTTCGCTTCCTCTGCCACCGGTACCGCCCGCGATGGTTCTGCCACCGCCGTCATGCACGCCTGTGGCCATGACATGCACATGACGGCCGGTCTTGGTCTGGCTAGCCTGATGGCAGCAACTAAGTCTGAGTGGTCGGGTACTTTCATTGCCCTGTTCCAGCCCGCCGAGGAACTGGCCTGTGGTGCACAGGCTATGATTGACGACGGCCTGGCAGACCTCATCCCCACCCCAGATGTGTGCTTCGGCCAGCACATTGTTCCCGGCCCCGCAGGTCAGGTAATGACCATGCCCGGCCCGGCACTTGCTGGCTGTGACACCATTAGCATCACGCTGACAGGTCGCTCCGCACATGGATCTATGCCGCACAACGCCGTTGACCCGACGTACTTGGCTGCCGCAATCGTTCTGCGCTTGCAAGGAATTGTGGGGCGCGAGATTCCTCCCCACGAGTTTGGTGTTTTGTCCGTCGGCACGCTGCAGTCCGGCAATTCGAATAACACAATCCCCGGTCAGGCCAAGATTGTGCTGAACATTCGCTACTACTCCAACGATGTGCGCGCGAAGCTCATTGCGGGCATTGAGCGCGTTGTTCGTGGCGAGTGCCTGGCTTCCGGCACTGAGATTGATCCTGTGATTGAGTACTCCGATCACGGCGAAGTCACTGACAATGATCCGGAGGCGTTTGCCACGATTCGCCCGGTCATGGACGCTGTGCTCGGCGACGATTCCACCGATGCTGTGCCGTGGACCGCATCGGAGGACTTCTCAGACCTGCCGCGTGGACTGAACTGCCCATATGTCTACTGGACCGTTGGCGCCACACCTCGGGATACGTGGGAAGCCGCCGTTGCTGCCGACCGCGTGGTCGAAGACGTACCGTCGAATCACATGCCGACATTCCTGCCGGACTTCGAGCCGACGGCTACCTCCGCGACTTCTGCCGCCGCTGCCGCCGTACTGTCCTACTTGGCAAAGTAAGAGCTGCGTGCCGGCCGCTTGCCACCGCGCACAGCGCAAAGATCCCACCAAACAGCCCGACAGCCCAGGTCGAAAGGCTCCAAGCAAAAAGCCGGTAAGCCCCAAAAGGGCTTACCGGCTTTTCCCAACGCGCCAGAGAGCTAGCGAGCGTCCTCGCCAATAACGTGGACGTGAATCATGTTGGTATTGCCCTCATTTCCTGGAGGGGTACCAGCAACAACGACCAGCGTGTCGCCAGCGTTGTAGTTTTCCATGGTCAAGAGCTGCTCATCGATGACCTGCATGATCTCATCCGTGCTGTTAACCTCGCGCACCAAGAAGGTCTCCGCACCCCACGTCAGCGCAAGCTGCGAACGAACCTGCTGATTCGGAGTGAATACCAGCAGCGGCAGGCGAGAGTGCAAGCGTGCCACACGGCGAGCGGTATCACCCGAGGTGGTGAAAGCAACCATAGCGCGGGCATTCAAGCGCTCACCGATATCGCGAGCTGCGTAGGAAATCACACCACGCTTCGTGCGAGGCATGTGGGTCAGCGCAGGAACTTCCCCCTCGCGCTCAGCGGCGGTGACGATGCGAGCCATGGTCTTAACCGTGGACTGCGGGTACTTACCAACCGAGGTCTCACCCGAGAGCATCACGGCATCTGCGCCATCGAGCACAGCGTTGGCCACGTCGGAGGCCTCCGCACGAGTCGGGCGCGAGTTCGAAATCATGGAGTCGAGCATCTGGGTGGCGACGATGACCGGCTTGGCGTTCTCGCGGGCAATCTGAATAGCGCGCTTCTGAACCAGCGGAACATCTTCCAACGGCACCTCAACACCAAGGTCACCACGGGCGACCATCACGGCATCGAAGGCCAGGATGATGGCCTCGAGAGACTCGACTGCCTCTGGCTTCTCCAGCTTGGCGATAATCGGGACACGACGGCCAACCTCATCCATGACCGCATGGACCAGTTCGACGTCGGAAGGCGAACGGACGAAGGACAGCGCGATGAAGTCGACTCCCAGCTTCAGAGCGAAGCGCAGGTCGGCGATATCCTTCTCTGACAGAGCCGGCACCGAGATGTTCATCCCCGGCAGGGAAACACCCTTGTTGTTCGAGACCGGACCGCCCTCGATGACGCGGCACACCACATCATTGCCATCTACCTCGATGCACTCCAGGCCCACCTTGCCATCGTCGACAAGCAGGCGATCGCCCGGACGGGCATCGTCAGCGAGATTCTTGTACGTGGTGGAGACGCGGTCGTGCGTGCCTTCGACATCGTCGACGGTGATGCGGACAATCTCGCCGTCAGCCCAATACGTCGAGCCTTCCTTAAAACGACCGAGGCGAATCTTTGGTCCCTGCAAGTCGGCGAGAATACCGACGGCATGTCCCGTAGCGTCGGATGCTTCACGCACCCAGTGGTAGTTCTGAGCGTGGTCCTCATGCTCACCGTGAGAGAAATTCAGACGGGCAACATCCATGCCGGCGTTGACCAGCCCGGTAATCCCCTCCAGCGAAGCAACTGCTGGACCGAGGGTACATACAATCTTCGTTCGTCTAAGCACGGCCTCCAGCCTAGTCCCTTAACGGGCTATGCGTCAGTTGGAAGCACTGTGAGCTTCAGCAGCCTCGCGCTCTCCCCTGACTTCAGCTGCGGTTTCGCGGCTCTTGGACCGCAGAATCCACAAAGCAATGACAGCGCAGAAAAAGACCACGAGCGACGTGATGTTATTAATACGCACACCGAATATCAGCGTTGCGTCATCGACGCGCATGAGTTCAATGAAGAAACGTCCCAAAGTGTAGGCCGCGACATAGAGCGCAAAGACGCGTCCTCCGCCCATCTTGAACTTTCGGTCCGCCCACACAATGACCAGACAGGCGAGGACGTTCCACACCATCTCGTAGAGAAACGTTGGATGCACCACGGCCAGCACTTCGCCTGTCGACGTTCCGGTGACAGGGGCAACCCGACCAAACTCATCAACTCGTTGGTAAATTTCCAGACCCCACGGAAGTGAAGTTGGGCCACCGTAGAGCTCCTGGTTGAACCAATTGCCCAAACGCCCAATGGCCTGTCCAAGGATGATTGCGGGTGCGGCCGCGTCAAGAACTGGCGCAAACGGCACCTTCCGCCACTTGGCGACCGCCCACGCGGCCAGCACCCCCAGCGCCACCGCTCCCCAGATGCCGAGGCCACCATTGGTGATTTTCAGTGCATCGGCGGGATTGGCGCCGAGGCCGAAGTACTTCTCCCAGTCAGTGGCGACGTGGTAGAGACGGCCGCCGATAATGCCCGCAGGAATAACCGCAATGGCAATGTCGAGGACCAACTCCGGGTCTCCACCCCTGGCCGCGTAGCGGCGCTGCATCCAATAAATGCCGACGAGTACGCCAACCAAGATGGAAATCGCGTAACCGCGCAGTGGTAGCGGTCCTAACTGCCACACCCCCTGCGGCGGAGAGGGAATGTTGGCCAGATACGTCGTTGCAGTTTCAGCGAGAACAAGGGTGGAACTCATAAATGCGCTAGCTCTCTCCTCGTACGCCCGCGGCGAGTTCACGGGCGAGCGTTACCAGGTCATCGGTGCTCTTCATCGCGGCCTTGATCAGTGTCGAGCCAACGATTACGCCATCCGCAAACTCGGCAATCTCCGCGGCCTGTGCCCCATTGGAGACACCCAAACCGACGCACACCGGTGTATCGGTGACCTCGCGCGTGCGGGCAACCAACTTGCCGGCGGCCGAGTCGACGCTAGCCTGGGCACCTGTGACACCCATGTGGCTGGTGGCGTAGACGAAGCCGGTCGACGCGGTGGCAGTTAGCTGCAGACGCTCGTTGGTCGATGACGGGGCCACCAACATGATGTTGGACAGACCATTGGCCTCAGCTGCACGCTGCCATTGGCCGGCCTCCTCGGGGATAAGATCCGGGATGATGGTGCCACGACCACCAGCGGCGGCCAAGTCCTTGGCGAAACGCTCCGGACCATACTGGAGAATCGGATTCCAGTAGCTCATGACCACACAGGTACCGCCGTGCTCGGTGACTTCGCGAACCACCCGCATAATCTCACGGGTACGGAAGCCCGCATCCAGAGCCACGTTGGCGGCATCCTGAATGGTTGGGCCATCCATCATCGGGTCGGAGAAAGGCAGGCCGACCTCGATGATGTCGGCGCCAGCGTCGACAATCGCCTTGATGTTCTCAATCGACTTATCGGTGGTCGGGAAACCCGCTGGGTAGTAGCCGATGAATGCTGCGCGGTTTTCCTCACGGACCTTGTCAAAGACGTCACTCAGACTCATTTAGGACTCCTCCATCAGATCAAACCACTTAGCAGCGGTGTCGACATCCTTGTCACCGCGACCGGAAACATTGACAATAATCAGCGGCTTACGGCCCAGCTCTTCATTCAGTTCACCGCTGATGAGTCGGGCGGCAGCCACCGCGTGTGCGGACTCGATAGCGGGCAGGATGCCCTCCATCCGAGTCAGGTCCTGGAATGCCTGCATCGCCTGGGTATCGGTCACCGGCAGGTAGGACGCGCGATCAATATCAGCCAGGTAAGAGTGCTCCGGGCCCACGCCCGGGTAATCCAGACCCGCGGAAATCGAATGAGACTCTGTAATCTGGCCGTCCTCGTTCTGCATCAGGGCGGCGAAGGAGCCCTGGAACACCCCCGGATTACCGGCGGCCGAAATCGGTGCTGCATGGCGACCGGTCTCAACACCGTCACCGCCAGCTTCAGCGCCAATCAGTCGAACCGATTCATCATCGATGAAGTGGTGGAACGCGCCGATCGCATTAGAACCGCCGCCGACACAGGCCACGACAGCGTCGGGAAGCGAGCCGGTCTCCGCGAGGATCTGCTGGCGTGCCTCGGCGCTGATGATGCGTTGGAAGTCGCGCACCATTGTTGGGAACGGGTGCGGGCCGGCTGCAGTGCCGAAGCAGTAGTAGGTGTCATCGGCGTGTGAAACCCAAAAACGCATGGCCTCATTGATCGCGTCCTTGAGAGTCTTCGAGCCAATCTCGACCTCGATAACCTCGGCACCAAGCAAACGCATGCGAGCGATATTGAGACGCTGGCGGATTGCGTCGACCTTGCCCATGTAGATACGGCAGTTAAGGCCGAGCAGCGCACAGGCAGTCGCGGTTGCGACACCGTGCTGGCCGGCACCGGTCTCGGCAATGATGTTCTTCTTGCCCATGCGCTTAGCAAGCAGAACCTGTCCCAAGACGTTATTAATCTTGTGGCTACCTGTGTGATTCAAATCCTCGCGCTTGAGCCAGACGTCAGCGCCGATATCAGCGGAGAACTTCTCCGCGTAGTACAGCGGCGAGGGACGTCCGACATAAGTACGCTGAAGCCGGTCGAGCTCATCGAGAAAATCCTGATCAACGCGGGCCTTCGCGTAGCCATCGGTGACCTCACCGATAACGGCCATCAGCGCCTCCGGCACAAACTGGCCGCCCCACTTACCCCAGTGCCCAATGGCATCTGACTCGTGGTTCGTTGTCTCCGCGATAACCTCACCCATCGTGGGCAGGCGGTCACCGCGGGCATCATGATTCTTGAAATCTTGGTCACTCACAGTTATCTATTGTGGACTATCCCCACCCGTTGCGGGGACATAAGGCCTAAGAAACTGTGGTGTGCCAGCACAACAGGTGTGACACGCAACTAAACTAGGCGCAGTTCGCAGCGCGGTACAGCTGCTTATCGCAACTGCGGTCTATCACTACTCGCTGCGGAGTGTCGGGTGGACACCGGCGGCAACGAGACGTCGGCAAGCCTCACCCGGCTTGCCCGCGGTAACCAGGCCCTCGCCCACCAGTACCGCGTCGGCGCCGTGGGAGGCGTAGTAGCGCAGTTCCTCCGGCCCCTTGACACCGGACTCTGCCACCTTCACAACATGATCCGGCAACATCGGCGCAAGGCGTTCGTACACGGAGAGATCCACGTCGAGGGTCTTTAGATTGCGGGCGTTGATGCCGAGGATCTTGGCACCAGCGGCCTCGGCGCGCTCGACCTCTTCTTCGGTGTGCGCCTCAACCAGAGCGTTCATGCCAAGCGACTCGGTGCGATCCAGCAGGGATTCCAGCGTCGGCTGATCCAAAGCGGAGCACATCAGCAGCACCAGGTCGGCACCGTGTGCGCGGGCCTCATGGACCTGGTACGGAGTGACGATGAAATCCTTGCGCAGCACTGGAATGTTGACCGCGCGGCGCACGGCATCGAGGTCGGCGAGCGAACCGCGGAAGCGGCGCTCCTCAGTCAGACAGGAAATGACAGCCGCGCCACCCTGCTCGTACTCTGCCGCCAAGACCTCCGGCGAAGGGATGTCAGCCAGCTCTCCCTTCGACGGAGAGGCACGCTTGACCTCTGCAATCACCTGCACCCCGGGCTTAGCCAGTGCCGCCACGGCATCAATCGGCGACGGCGCCTTCAGCGAGAGCTCCTTGATTTCACCGTAGGAAATCTTGGCTTCCCGAGCAGCGAGATCTTCCCGCACGCCCTCAATAATCTTGTCCAGAACGTTAGCCACGGCCTTACTCCTTATCCAGATCCGTAGGATCTACACCGGCATCCAAAGCATCCCACAGAACTCGACCCGACTGTGGGTCTTCCTCCAGGTCCTCGGCGATACGCTGACGGCGTACCTCCGGGGTCTCATACGCGCTGGACTTCTGCTTCTTCACAGTACCCGGTCGACGCACCAACAATACCGCCCCGACCAGCGCCAATGCGCAGCACAGCAAGGCCAGGGATGGCCCCATCGCATGCACTTCAATCGCTGAGATCTGCGCCCAGTCTGCCACAGTCACCGCATCACTGGCACGCTGTGAGGCGCTTCCCGATGTCAACAAATCCAGCGCCCGTTGGGAGTCCACACCGTCTTCTCCGCTGGCAAGCAGAGTCATCGGAGTCCACGACGCCGCAACTGCGAGCAGCGCCGCGAGGCCACCGACGATACGGCGCCCCAGTGAGCCCAAAATGGTGGTGGCAAACAGTGCAGCCACCATTGCCAGCGCAATCGACGTCAACTCTGGAGCCCAGACTGCGCCCACCAAATCTGTGGTCGCTGGACCGGACTTGTCATCAACAGTATCGACCGTCAGCCACGCACTACGGCTGCACAACCACATTCCCGCTGCGGCCACACCAATGAGGCCACCGGAGAGCATCGTTGTCGACTTCATCGAAAACCTAGCTCCTTTCCGCTGGGACTAGTGTCTCAGCTGCCGCGACAGCTCGCAGCACGGCCGCGGCCTTGTTGCGGGTCTCCTCATCCTCTGCCACCGGGTCAGAGTCACTGACAATTCCGCCGCCAGCCTGAACATAGACCGTATCGCCCTTCTTCACACCTGTGCGGATGGCAATTGCCTGATCGGTATTGCCCCGGAAGTCAAAGTATCCAACAGTGCCGCCGTAAACACCCCGACGCGTGTCTTCGAACTTGTCGATAATGCTCAGCGCGGAAGGCTTCGGCGCACCCGACAGCGTTCCCGCTGGGAAGGTGGCCGCGAACGCGTCGACGGCAGTGGCGTCGCTGGAAAGCTCGCCAGTGACCGTAGAGACCAGATGCATAACGTGACTGTAGCGCTCAATATGACGGAAGTCGTGCACAACAACACTGCCCGGGCGGCAGACACGTCCGAGGTCATTGCGGCCAAGATCAACGAGCATCAGATGCTCACTATTTTCCTTCTCGTCTGCCAGCAAATCAGCTTCCAGCGCATTGTCCTGCTCCACCGTGGCACCGCGCGGACGTGTGCCCGCGATGGGATTGGTGATGACCTCACTGCCCTGAACTGCCACGAGTGATTCCGGGGAGGAACCGACAATTTGAAAAGCGGTAGCGGAGAAGTCCTTGGTTGGAACGTTGACCAGGAACATGTAGGGCGACGGATTGGAAACCCGCAGGATGCGGTAGATATCAAATGCTGACGCCTGTGTGTCCATCTCGAACCGCTGCGAGAGCACAATCTGGAACGCATCACCAGCTCGGATGTGGTCCTTGCAACGCTCAATACGATCCATGTGGTCCTCGGCGGCGCGCTGGCGACGAATCACCGGCTCTGGGAAGCTAATTTCCGCCGGACGCAGATCAGAAGGCTCTGACAACCGCTCCACCATCGCATTGACACGGTCACAGGCGGTGTCATACGCCTGGTCAATCCGCTCATCCGAGCCGTCCCAGTTGACAGCATTGGAAATCAGCCACAGCACGCCCTCGTGGTGGTCAAAAGCAGCCAGGTCCTCCACCAGCAACTGCATGAGCTCAGGAATCTGCAAATCATTGTCAGTGGTATCCGGCAGCTGTGGCTCGATGTAGCGGACAATGTCATGCCCGAAGTAGCCAACGAGACCAGAGGTGAGCTTGGGCACCGAGGCATCGTCGGCAAGCGGGAGTTCCGTGTGCAGCAGCTCCAGCGTGCGACGCAGAGCATCCAACGGATTTCCGCCCTCTGGCGCACCCGACGGCGCATTGCCAATCCAGGTTGCCTCCCCCGCATCATCCACCGTCAGCGCAGCACGACTGCCGCAACCGATAAATGACCAGCGCGACCACGACTGCCCCACATCGGAGGACTCCAGCAAGAAAGTGCCGGGACGATCGGCCGCGAGCTTGCGGTAGGCCGACAGCGCCGTTTCGCCGTCCGCCAAAACCTTGCGAACCACGGGCACGACCCGATGGTGTGCAGCCAGTTCACGAAAGCGCTCACGCGTGGTCATGGTGATACGAGTCATAGCCGCTATTGTGCCACGCACCCCGGATTGCACATCACTTAACCCCGGACTTCACCGGAGGTGGGCGCGCTTGACGACGAAATCCCCACCTCGGCAACCCGGATCGACTGATTAGCCCTCGAACACGGGATGCACGTCAAAGCAGCTATGCGAGCCAGTGTGGCATGCCGCGCCGTCCTGCACTACCTGCATCAGCACGGTATCGCCATCACAGTCCAACGCCAGCGATGTCACGGTCTGGAAATGGCCGCTGGTAAGCCCCTTAATCCAGTACTCGGACCGGGAGCGCGACCAGTAGGTGCCGCGCTTGGTAGCGATGGTATATGCCAGTGCGTGGGAATCCATCCACGCCATCATGAGCACGCGGCCAGTGGATTCCTCCTGCACAATAGCGGGAATCAAGCCGTCAGCGTTGAACTTGGCGATGTTCGCGATATCTGCTGGGAGCGTGTACTCACGCGGATCTTCGCCGGCGCCGTGAGCTGCAGCGCCCGGGGCTAGACCAGTCACTGGCGCACCTCGATTCCCTCGCGGGCCATCTCTTCCTTAACCTCAGCAATGCTGACCTCGCCGAAGTGGAAAATGGATGCGGCCAACACCGCGTTGGCGCCGGCGCGCACTGCTGGCGGGAAGTGCTCTGCCTTGCCCGCACCGCCAGAGGCAATCACCGGGACGTCGACGGCAGCGCGGACTTTCTCCAGCAGCTCCAGGTCGAAGCCATCCTTGGTGCCGTCGCCATCCATGGAGTTCAGCAGAATCTCGCCGACCCCGAGCTCCTCGCCGCGGCGTGCCCACTCGACGGCGTCGATCCCCGCCGAGCGTGAACCACCGTGCGTCGTCACCTCGAAGCCCGACGGCTGCGGCGTGCCTCCCTCGGGAACGCGGCGGGCATCCACCGACAGGACGACACACTGCGCACCGAAGCGGCGCGACAGCTCGCTGAGCAGTTCTGGACGTGCGATCGCAGCGGTATTGACACTGACCTTGTCAGCTCCGGCGCGGAGCAGCTGATCGACATCCTCGACGCTGCGCACGCCACCGCCGACCGTCAGCGGAATGAAGACCTCACTTGCGGTGCGACGCACCACGTCGAGCATGGTGCCACGGCCATCCTTGGAAGCCGTGACATCCAGGAAGGTCAGCTCATCAGCGCCCTCCTCGCCATAGCGGCGAGCCAGCTCCACCGGATCGCCGGCATCACGGAGATTCTCAAAGTTAACCCCCTTGACGACCCGCCCATTGTTGACATCCAGGCAAGGAATCACGCGTACTGCCAGAGACATAGTTTTTAAGTTCTCCTCGTGTTAGCTCAAAGTTGTGGCTCGACGGTTTGCGCAACCACCCAGCTCGGGACGTCGCCCACGGTTTAGCTCCGGAAAGTCTCCGGACGACCCAGTTGGTCAATAATCGACCGCAGCGTGGCATGAACATCTCGAGTTCCCGCCAGCACGCCTACGGAATCATGCCGCCAGGGATTGCCCGCCAAGTCTGTGACCACGCCACCAGCTTCGGAAATCTGAAGTACACCAGCTGCGTTATCCCACACATGCGGTGAGAAAGTCACGGTGCCGCCGAATGCCCCCATCGCGGTGGAACCCAAGTCCACTCCGACAGAGCCAGTAATTCGGATCGTCGGATAGCGTTCGCCCACCTTTGACAGCAGCAGTTGGCGCCACTTGCGCGGGAGTGTGCCGTCGGTACTCGCGATGACGGACCCGAAGGCAATCGAAACCGGGCGGCCGGCCTCGGCGTCGATGTTGACGCGACGGCCGTTGACGAACGTGCCGCTACCTTTAGCTGCGGTAATACGCCGGCGTAGCAGAGGCATGGAGGTAATACCAACCACCGGCTCCCCCTCATGCATGAGTGTGAGCAGCATGGCACACAGCGGAAAGCCGTTGGAATAGTTCGTGGTGCCGTCAATCGGATCGATGACCCAGGCGGTATGTTCCTCGGGGACTTTGCCACCGAATTCTTCGCCGTAGACGGGCAGGCCAGAATACTGCGTGAGGAGCTGGCGCAGACGACGCTCAATTTCCAGGTCGGTCTCCGTCGCGAAATCTCCGCGCGGCTTCATGACAACCGGGTCCGCGCCCACCTGCTGAGTGAACAGGCCTTCAACCTCATCGAGCGCCGCTTCAGCAATAGCGAGCATCGCCCGCGGTTCCAGGGCATCCATACTTTCTTAGTCCTTCATCCGCCGTCTCAGCCGGGGTGCCGTTTGCTCGTTAACGCTTTCGCTTGACGACGTCTCCCCGGCCCGGCCACGAAAGTGTTCTCTTTAGCCGCGAGCTACTGCCAGGGCCTCTTCCAGGGTGAAACGCCCTGCGTAGAGCGCCTTACCCACAATTGCGGAGTCAACGCCCTCATCGACCAGTGTGGCAATAGCTGCAATGTCGTCCAGGCTGCTGACACCGCCGGAAGCGACGATTGGAGCATCGGTAGCAGCGGCGACCTCGCGCAGCAGTTCCACATTCGGCCCCTGCAGGGTGCCGTCCTTGGAGACGTCAGTCACCACGAAACGGGATGCACCCTGAGCATCCAGGCGCTCCAGCACCTCCCAGAGGTCACCACCGTCGGAGACCCAGCCGCGGCCGCGCAAGCGCCACTGCCCCTCTTCGTTAAGAACATCCAGACCAATGGCCACACGGTCGCCGTAGTTGGCGATAACCTCGCGGCACCACTCCGGATTCTCCAGTGCGGCGGTGCCAATATTGACACGGGCGCAGCCGGTGGCCAGCGCAGCCTCGAGCGAAGCGTTGTCACGGATACCGCCGGAGAGCTCCACCTTCACGTCGAGCTTGCCCACCACGTCGGCAAGCAGGTCGTAGTTCGAACCGCGACCGAACGCGGCGTCGAGATCGACCAGGTGGATCCACTCAGCGCCTGCGTTCTGCCAATTCATGGCAGCTTCCAGCGGTGCACCGTAGGAAGTCTCGGTTCCAGCAGCACCCTGAACAAGGCGCACAGCCTGGCCATCGGCTACGTCTACAGCGGGCAGCAGGGTCAAACTCATGGGGGCTCTACTCTCTTCGACTTTTGGGCGTTGTGGTCATAGTCGCCACGACGCTTGTTGCTAGTTATCTCAGTATAGGTGGTCTAGGTGGCGAAACTCCGTCACCTACCAGGTAGTGCGGTTAGGGCAGATACTACCGATTGGGCAACTACAGCGTGTCCACCCAGTTCTGCAGCAGCTTCAACCCTGCTTCACCAGACTTCTCAGGGTGGAACTGCGTGGCCCACAGCGGACCGTTTTCCACGGCTGCGATAAACCGATCGGATTCGTGGGCAGACCACGTCACCAGCGGCGGAGCGATGCGAGAATCCGTATCAAGGTCCCACTTGCGCACACCGTAGGAGTGGACGAAGTAAAAACGCTGATCTTCCAGTCCCTTAAACATCTTTGAGCCTTCCGGTACTTCAACCGTGTTCCAGCCCATGTGCGGCAGAATCGACGCCTCGAGACGCTCGACAGTACCGGGCCACTCACCACAACCCGGGGTGCCGGTGACAGCTGCGGATGCGTCGGTCTCCGCTGCATGGATGCCGTCGGCGTACTCGACGCCGCGGTCAAAGAGCACCTGCATACCGACACAGATTCCCATCACTGGTCGACCACCTGCGAGTCGAGAGCCAATCAGGCGCGGCCCTTGCACTCGATGCAAACCCTCCATGCATGCGGCATAGGCGCCGACGCCGGGAACGAGCAGACCATCGGCCTCCATCACGGCCTTCGGATCGGCGGTCACAATAACCTCGGCACCCGTGGTGGCCACAGCGCGCTCAGCTGAACGCAAATTACCGGAGCCGTAATCAAGGATGGCAACGGTCGGGGTCTTCGTCGAAGGTGAGACTTGTTCCATAGTTGGACATTTTAAGGCGCTGGGAATCGATGTTTGCCACTTACCCCAAGAAAACTGCCTGGACAGGAAAAAGTGCTGGTATACAACTACCGAATACTTTGGTAAACTCAAGGTTAACAACAGGTTAACTAAGTTATTGATTTATCCCTAATACTCCTGATTACTTTTCACAGAGAGGCTCCGACGCTATGACTACCGCATCCGTTCTTAGTAAATCATTTGCCATTGTCCGCGAGGACCTTCACCGGCTCTACGGTGCAGCCTGCGATGCTGCGACTATCGATTCCATCCTCGACGATGTCATTGCAGAGCTGTCCAGCTCTGCGAAGGTGACTAACTTCCTCCCCGTCCTCGCCGAACGCGAGGCCACCGAACGCATCAAGGCCGCGAGCGGATGCAAGGACTTCGCCCCGCGCCAAGAGATTCTCTTTGCCGATAGCCGCGGTTCCGGCCGTAGCCAGATTGCCACTGCCCTGGCCTACCACCTGGTTGGTGACGAAGTCTTTATCCGCACTATCGGCCTCAATCCAGAGGATGGCCTGAACCCTCGCGTCGTCGCGGCTCTTCACGACCGTGGCGTGGACACCTCACGCCTCACCCAAAAGGCGATTACTCCCCGCGTTTCCCACCGCGCCGACGTTGTCGTACTCATGGGCATCGACGAGACACCAGCAGTCCCCGGCGACCGCTACGTGGAATGGGATGTCGCAGATCCGGACAGTCTCACAGACGATGAGCTCCAGTCGCTTATCGACGATATCGAAACCCGCCTGCGGGCTCTCTTCACCGAGATGGACGTCGCCGTCGCGTAAACAGGCACGGCTGACCCCACACCGGGGGTGCATTTATTAACCAAAAAGAGTGGCTGCGCAAGAACTTGCGCAGCCACTCTTTTTCAAACGTCTCTTTGTATGTAGTTACTTCTTCTTGCGGTCCCGAACCGTCAAACGCGTCACTGCATTCTTTGCCGGGCGGGCAACACGCACAGCGGCCTCCGGCGTACGACGCTTGACGGCATCTCCCAGACGACGCAGCGTAGCGCGGGTGTTCTGGTACTCCGCCACGCGGTGCTTTCCGATGATTCGGTCGAGCACCGCACCAATGAGACCAACTGCCAGCAGAGCTGCCGCAAAGGCAAAGACAGCCGGGTACGGACGGAGTGCGGCCGCAGCTACGGCTCCCAGAACGAACGAGCCGATACCTGTGCCCGAGTCAAAGGACATGTTCCAGAAGGCACTGGCCTCAGCAGTACGGTCACGCGGCAGGCGGGCAAACATCAGCAGCAGAGCCTCATTTTGCACTATGCCGAAGCCCGCGCCGTAGAAAATGGCCGCAACCAGCAGCAGCCAGGCCGACAGATCAAAGAGAACCACGCCGGACATCATCAGCAGGCCAATAAAACCACTGATCAATGCCGGAATCAGCAGAATTCCAGCCTCCGACTTCCGGTCGGCGTAGATTCCTGCGAAATAACGGAACACCATCTGCGCGCCACCGAGAACAGACAGCGACAGGCCAGCCACAACCGCACCGGAGACCAGATCAATTTCGCGAGCTGCCGGGGCAAGGAATGCGGAAATACCACCAAAGCCCATCGCAATCGTGCAAATTGCGAGCGCGGGAATGGCCACCAGCTTCCATGTGGCAACGTGCTCAACGGGGCTCGGCTGAGTTGCTGCAGATCCGGGCACAGGATCGCCGACGTCTTCCTTGCCGCCCTTGCCCTCCTTCGGCGCTGGCTTAATCTTCGGGATAAAGAGTGCCATCAACGAACCGACAAGCGAGATGACGGCACCCAAGACATAAACAGGGGTGTAAGAACCCGTCTTGTCCGCAATGATTAGTCCTAGTGGCAAGAAAATGAGCTCAGATAAACCAACTGCCACACCGAGAACGCCAGAGGCCTTACCCAGAAATTTCATTGGCACTAGCTCGGCAATCAATGCGGACTCGGCGACAGTCAGCGCACCGAAGCCCATACCGCGGAGAACCGCAATGATGAGCACCAAAGCAGCATCGGTGCCAAAGATGTGCAGAATCGTCGGCAAGCCCAGAAACAAACCTGAAATCAGCATGGTCATGCCGTAGCCAAGACGGCGACACATACGTGGAGTCTGCGTTTGCGTGAGAACTGTGGCGGCCATAAAAACACCGGTGTAGGCACCGGCGAGCGAGGTTCCACCGCCATCGTCAAGAATTGCCTGCGGAATGACAGGCATGAGGAGTGACCAGCCACCGAAGGCGGCCATCACGGCGACTAGCGTAGGTACTAGTCCGGGCGCTTTCCACATGCTGTCCAGTTCGTCCAACTGCTTGCGGTCCATCACCCGGGACGCCATTTACTCCATCACTCCTATCAACCACAAAATTGCGCCGGCAAGCGCGATCACAGATAAGAGACCAAGGACAATTGTTCCGACCCTCGATCCGGATTTATAGAGTGACCACGTTCCGCCCACCAGCAGACCAGCGACAATGAACAAAAAATAAGTGCTCAGCGTCGATGCGGTAGACACCTGCGCTAAAAGCACGTCTACAGACGTTGTTACCATCGATTCCCCTAAAATGCCAGCTAAGGCGGATTTTCCGGTTTCCTACAGCGGCCGTCTACTACAGCTGCGACCTACAGAGTGCCCTTGGTCGACGGCACACCGTGGACGCGCGGGTCGTCCTCGACGGCAGCACGCAGGGCACGGGCCACAGCCTTGTACTCAGCCTCGGTGATATGGTGCGGATCGCGCCCGTAGAGACAGCGAACATGCAGCGCAATACGGGCATTTAGGGCGAAGGACTCAAAGAAGTGCTCGTTGATAACCGTTGCGTAGTGGCCACCAATAACGGCAGTCAACATCTGCTCTGGCTCGCCAGTGCCAACAAAATACGGACGGCCCGACACGTCAACCACTGCGTGCGTCAGCGTTTCGTCCATCGGAATGAAGCAGTCACCAAAGCGGCGAATACCGGACTTATCCCCCAGTGCCTGGGCAAACGCCTGCCCCATAACGATGCCGGTGTCCTCCACCGTGTGGTGCGCATCGACATCGGTGTCGCCGTTGGCGTGCACAGTCAGGTCGAAGCTGCCGTGGGAGCCGAAAGCGGTCAACATGTGGTCGAAGAACGGCAGACCGGTCGAAATATCGGTCTTGCCGGTGCCATCGAGATTCACCGAGCAGACGATGCTCGATTCGCGGGTGGCGCGCTCGACACGGCCAACGCGCTCAGTGCGCTCTGCCTCCAGATGGGCCTTATCACTGAAGTGCATAAGTCAGATCTCTCCTTGTAGTGGGATGTACCGGCAGCATTTCGCTTAAGCCAGCGCGGTCGCTGCCAATTTCTTGGCCGCCGCCAGCAGCGCATCATTTTCGCTGGGCAGACCAATAGTGGCACGCAGACGACCGGACACGCCAACATCGCGGATGAGTACTCCCTCATCCAAGAAGCTCTGCCATGCCGCCGCGGCATCGGCGAAGCGCCCGAAGAAGACGAAGTTCGAGTACGAGTCAATCACGTCGTAGCCATAGCTGTTCAGGGCGGCTACGACGCGGTCACGCTCGTCGGCAAGCTTTGCGACGGTCGACAGCGTCGCATCCGAGTGGCGGAGTGCAACCGTGGCTGCGGCCTGCGTCAACGTCGACAGGTGGTATGGCAGACGCACGAGCATCACAGCATCAATAAATGCCGGGTTAGCAACGAAGTAGCCAAGGCGGCCTCCGGCGAAGTCGAAAGCCTTGCTCATCGTACGGGAGACAACCAGCTTCGACGGGAACTCAGCCAGCAGCGTTGTCGCCGACGGCTCCTCAGTGAACTCGGCGTAGGCCTCATCGACAATGACGATGCCCGGCGCGGCTTCAATAATGCGGCGCAGGTCAGCGAGCGTGGTCAGATTGCCAGTCGGGTTGTTCGGAGTCGTGATGAAGATGACGTCAGGACGGTGCTCGGCAATGGCCGCGAGCGCACTATCCATGTCGATGTCGAAGGTCTCCGGGTCGCGGTCGATGCCGATGAACTCCGTCTGCGTGCCGGACGAGAGGATCGGGTGCATCGAGTAGCTGGGCACAAAGCCCATTGCGCTGCGCCCCGGCCCGCCAAATGCCTGCAGCAGCTGCTGGAGAATCTCATTGGAGCCGTTGGCGGCCCATACCTGGTCGACGGTGATGTCCACGCCGGTCTGGCGGGTGACATAGTCGGCGAGTGCGCTGCGCAGTGCTACTGCGTCACGGTCCGGGTAGCGGTTGAGGTCAGAGGCGACCTTCTCCAGTTGCGCCACCAGGTCGGCGATGAGGTCATCGGATGGCGGGTACGGGTTTTCGTTGGTGTTCAGGCGAACATCGACGTCGAGCTGCGGGGCACCGTAGGCTTCCTCGCCGCGCAGTTCGTCGCGCAGTGGCAAATCTGCCAGCGCCAACTTGGCTACCGACGGCTGTGGCTGATTCTCAGGCTGGTTGCTCATTAGTTGTTCCCCTTTTCTGCGCCATTGATCTCAGAGCCGAGAAGCGTCTCAAAGCGGGCACGGATGGCCTCGCCGTGCGCTGGCAGTCGTTCTTCGTTGGCCAGGACTACCACGCTGTCGGCAACTTCCTTCAACGCGACCTCGTTGTAGTCAATCATGTGGACCGACTTGAGGAAGGTGTGCGTTGACAGGCCCGAGGCGTGGCGGGCGGTGCCGGAGGTCGGCAACACGTGGTTAGAGCCGGCCGAGTAATCGCCCAGTGGCACCGGCGAGAAGCGACCGATGAAGATTGCGCCAGCGTTCGTAATACGTTCGGCATCGGCCTGCGCGTTTTCGGTGTGGATCTCCAGGTGCTCAGCGGCGTAGGCATCTGCAACCTGGATGCCGATATTCATGTCGTCGACAAGCACGATGCCAGACTGATCGCCGGTGAGCGCCTCGCGAACGCGGTCGGCGTTCATGGTGACCTCGTAGCGGTTTTCGACCTCGCGGTCGACGGTGGCGGCGAAATCGGCGTCGTCGGTGATAAGCACGCTGGCGGCCATGACGTCGTGCTCAGCCTGGGAAATCAGGTCGTAGGCGACGGAGACAGGATCAGCGGTGTTATCTGCGAGAATGGCAATTTCGGTCGGGCCAGCTTCGGCGTCGATACCGACGACCGAGCGGCACAGACGTTTAGCGGCGGTAACGAAGATGTTGCCCGGACCGGTGACCATGTCGACCGGCTCGAGGCTCTCATTTTCATCGCCGTATGCGAGCAGTGCGACGGCCTGTGCACCGCCGACGGCCCACACCTCGGTCACGCCAAGCAGCTTGCAGGCAGCCAGGATGGTCGGGTGCGGCCAGCCGTCGTTGTCGGCCTGTGGTGGAGAGGCGACGACGAGGGACTCCACACCAGCTTCCTGAGCTGGGATGACGTTCATCAATACAGACGACGGGTAGACGGCATTGCCCCCGGGGACGTAAAGACCGACGCGCGAAACCGGAATCCACTTCTCACGGACAATGCCGCCGGGAAGAATTTCAACAGTCTTGTCATTCGGCTTCTGAGCAGCGTGGAACGCGCGCACGCGCCCGATGGACTCCTGCAGAGCAGAGCGGACGTCCTCTTCCAGCGCGGCTTCCGCGGCATCGATAACCTCCGCTGGAACGCGCATGGATGCCGGACGAATACGGTCGAACTTCTCGGAGTACTCCATCGCCGCTTCCACACCACGGGCTGCCACGTCATCGACAACGGGCTTGACCGTGGGAATCATGGAATCAACGTCTGCCGCACCGCGCGGCAACACTCGACGCAGAGTGGCGGTGGTGGGAGTCTGACCGCGAAGATCAATAGTGGACAACATAATTAATTAGTAACCGCCTATTCGCACGATGGATTCATACGTGAGCACTTCAGAGTGACAAAGAAATGACAACAAAGTATTGAAAATCTCGGTCAAAGCCAAAGACTTTATCCACGGTTTTCGCTACTATTCGCCCTTAAAGGCACCCTTGAGTATGAACTAAGCATATCTTTCGCACGCCCGGTTCATACCGATTGCCCCATTTAACCCCTCATACTGTGGCGCAAGTTAGCTCCGCCACAGTGACCCATTACAGTGTTAAGGAAAGTAGTAACCAGTCGTAGAAAGGTCAGCTGTTGAACCAGGAAGGAAACAGCCCGGATTTGCCGGAGCTCGTCGCAGCCTACGCAGATGCGACCGCAGCCGACAATTCCCTGGCCACGCGCCAACTGGAATCAGTTTTCGCGCATCATTTCTACAACCCACAACTCTTTTCTGCTCCGGAAGCCCACGGCGTTACCGAACACGTCGGCGCGTTTTACCGCATAGTCCGCGAGGTCACCGAATCGCTCGGCATGATGACAGCTGCGCACGATGCCGCCCTGAACTGGATGGTATGGGCATCCGATAACGACAACGTCCCGGAGTACTGGCGCGCCCGGGCACGGCTAGCGGCGGATGAAGCCCGCCGCTACACCACCTTTATCGCCGATGGTCCAACCTCTGCTGCCGCAGAGACCGAAATCCCCCTCATCGCACGCATGAGCAGGGAAATCACCTCGTACCGGGCACTCGTGCTTGCCGACGATCTGGATGCCCCAACCAGCAGTCACAGCGCGGTGACCACGGATGCGGATGGGCTGCGGCCGCAGGAATCGTCGGCAAGCGAAGAAGCGGATGAACCGTTTAGCCCCCGCCAGTGGAAGAAGCGGGCGGCACTGACTGACGCGCTGATTCGGATTGCGAGCGCCTTGCGAAAGGTCAACCGTGAGGACTTGGCACAGGAGCTGCACGAGATGATTCGGGCACTGCCGAATGAGGATAAGTTTGAGTCGATTGCGCTGGCGAAGACTCTAACGGAGGCATCACTGCTGCACCGAGCCGGGAAGGTCGTCGACGCAGCGCGACTTTGCGCCTCACAGCTCAATGCAATCGGTAACCGCTCCGTAATCGCGGGCCTTGAGCTGAGGCAGAATTTGGCACGGTACTCGATAGAGACCGGTAATAGCGATACCGCGTTCCGAATGCTGTCGAACAACGTGGCAGTCGCGGACCAGCACAGACTGGACACTGACTATATTCTCGCGGTTCGTGAGATGGCAGACATCAACTTCGAGGTCGCACACAACAAACCCGATGCCGAGGAGATGCTGAAGCTGACTCAGCGCGCCCAGGACGTGTCAGAAGACTACCCCGACTGTGAAGTCACCATGGAAATCGCGCTGCTGAAGGCAACGGCACTGTACGAGCTCGGAGATTTCCGCCACGCCGGCCAGGAAGCGGAGTCGGTTGCAAAGTGGTCTGAGCCTACCCAGGATTCCGCGCGTACTGATTTTTCCTGTGCTATTGCGGCGGAATCGGCAGTCCAAGAGGGAAATACTGAACATGCGGCAGTGCTCTTCGACGCGCTGGCCGATATTCGTGCCGGATACTCGTCACCGATTTCACCTGCGGAAACTCTGATGAATGCCGCACTATCACTCAGTAACGTGGGCGCCACAAGTGAGTTGACCGACCACCTGATGGAACGCTCACGTGGCTACGTGGTTGGGTCCTGGGAATCGGCCAAGTGGCACGAAGCGCAGGCGCTGCTGTGCTGGTCTGTGTGGGACAACGACGGCGTGTACAAGTACTCCGACGAAGCTGCCGAGCTTTTCTTAGAAGCCCACGCCCCTGCCGACGCGGCCCGCACACTGACTATCGCGGTGCGTGCTGCTGCTAGTGATAACAATGAGGAACGCGCCCGCCGGTTCGCGATTCGCATCGGCGACCTAGTCGGCCCGGATCACCCGGTGCGCGATGAAGTTCGTGAACTAATGCGTAGCTTTTCAAACCCGGATTAACAGCGCATCCGGCTGTACAGGTCTGAAAAGCAAAGCAGTTTTGCATCTTCCCGATGCCACGGGCGAAGATAGTCCAATGGTCTGGTGGGAAGAAGAAAACTCTGAGTCTGAAATTCAAGTTGGCGATTGGGATGCCGGCATCGCTGCCGACCACGTGTCAGTGAATTCGGAAAACGCATCAGCAACGGAGAACTCGTCCGATCCCTTGGACTTTCCTCCCCTGCCCAATCCGCTAAAGGCATTGCCGGACTCCCTCCCGGAGCTGCTGGTTATTTCCCGCAAGGCCGGTGCCACGCTCGACCACGTCACCAGTTGGCGCGCTGTCACCAAGTTCGCCCACACGCACTGGTTGGCCGACGCGCCTACCAACTCCCCCGATGTCATTGGCGAATTCCACGCACTTAGGCATGCAGTTGCCGACCAACTGGAATTGGTAGAAGAAGCCGCTGCTGCACGCGCCGAGTGGCTGCGCTGGGCAACTGAGGCCAACATCCGCCCCGCGATCTTGCACGCACGCTCCTACGGAGCATTCGCCGAGGCTGAGGCCTTCATCGACGCCAACCCAGGTGATGCCATCACCGGCCGGCGCCCCGAGGACTCCGAAATCCCTGAGCTGATCAGCCTTGCTAAGGACATCGTCGCCACCACTCCACAGCCCGGCGAGGCCTATTACTACCTGGTCAGCGCGGCTGTTGCCGGCGCCGCAGCATCGCTGGCGCGCCGGGCGGAAATCGCCGGTCAGCTCTCTGAATGGTCCGCACGCTGGGCACCAAAGCGAAGCAGTTTCGACGACCGGAAGCTGTTGGAGGCGCAGCTCGCGCACAGCCGTGGTGAGCTGCGCAGGGCCGCCCGCATCGCTGCCAGCGTCGCAGCGGCTCCTCAGTCGGAACCCGTCACCACGACGATTGAAGCGCGCCAATTTCTGGCTTTTCTCTCTCTGGAAGCTGGTGAGGAAGCGGAGGCAATCCGCCAGCTACGCCCAATCGTGCAGGCTGGTCTCGATGCAGGACTCACGGTCGCGGTGCTTCGCAGCGTGCGTCTGCTCTGTGCGCTTCTCAACGCCCACGGCGATTTCGCGGAATCCGCCGAATTTGCCCGCCGCGCGCTCGCCAGCGCCGAGGGCATGCCAGTCAACCCCATCACCATGGATATCCAGCTCGTTTTGGCCCGCAGTCTCCTCGATGCCGACGAGGTTGACGAGGCACTGCGCTTTGCCGAACCAGTTGCGCACTGGTCAGCATTTACTGCCGATGAAGAACGCACCGACGCGGCGTTTTCTATTGCCTCCACAGCCGCGGGGCTCGGCAATAATCCCCGCCAGGCGGCAAAGCTGCTCATCGAACACGGCGAGCACCTTGAACGCAACGGCGATACCAAGGGCGCTGCCAAGGCCTACCGTCAGGCTGCGCGTTCCATCATTCATGTCATTGACCTGGTCATTTCCGAAGAGGGCTCCGAATTCACCGGCGAGATTGTCTCTGAGGACGCTTCCGCCGCCATTGACCACACGCTCAACGAGGCTGAGGACCTTCTGCTGCGTTCTCAGAAGCTCATCTCCGACGACTGGTCACTCGCCGACTGGCACGACGATGCCGCCTACGTCTTCTACTCCGCTGGCCGCGACACGTTGGCTATCAACCATGTGGAAGCCGCCGCGAAGGGCTACCTGCAGTCCGGCGATGGCGAGGAAGCCGCCCGCGCGCTGCTGGCGGGGGTTCGCTACCGTCTCGACGCGGGTGATTCCGACGGAGCCGCCGCCTATGCTCGGCGCGTCGAAGAGCTTCTGCCCCGCGACGTGTGGGAAGGCCATCCTGTTCTCGATGCCCTTGACGTCATCATCATTCAGTCGCTTGACGACGAATACTAGCGCCCCGCCCACTTCGGTACTGGCGGTGACACAAAGTAGAGTGTTAGGTCATGACTACTTCTGGTGATTCCGCGACTTCTAGCCCGCAGCAGCTTTTCGACGCCGCCACGGCATTGGCTGAGGAAAACAACCTCTGGGAAGCAGCCCTAACTCTGATGCAGGGGTTCGAGGAACTCGGCGACAAGGCTGATGCCCCGCAGACCGACAGTCTGGGGCGCCCCATCCGTGGCTCTGCACCGAAGCTGATGGACAAGGCCGCGGACTGGTTGGATTTGCTGGATAACCTGGAGAAAGACGGCTTCGAGCCGACTGCGGACACCCCTCCGCGCCACTTGCGCTGGGCGATGTGGCACACCTTGAACGGCCAGGCAGAGATTCGTCGAGGACATCAGGGGCGCGCCATTGATCACCTGGAGTTAGCGGCGGGACTTTTCCAGTCCGACAAGCTCAATATCCAGGCCGTGCCTCTGCTTGCACAAATTGCACAGTGCCACCTGCATTTGGGCGATGTCGGTGCTGCGGAGAAGGCGCTTTACCGCGCACAGGAAACCTGTGATGAGCAATCACGGGAGCGCTGGGGGTCGGCACTAAGCGAGATTGGGGCAGAGATCGCCCGTCGCCTGTAGGCGAAGCTACGAGGCGAAACCGGGGGCTGATTCAGCTACTGCTCGTCGAAGTCGAGTCCGACATCGAACACCTTGGCCGAGTGGGTTAGCGCGCCCACAGCCAGGTAATCGACACCACAGGACGCGTACTCACGAGCCACATCGATGGTCAGTCCACCAGAGGACTCCAGCTGGGTGGCCGGAGAAATCTGCGAGCGGCGCTGCACCGCGATCTGGGTCTCCCAGACCTCGAAGTTGTCCAGCATGACGATGTCCGGCTTCATCGGCAGGATTTCATCGAGCTGTGCGAGGGTATCGACTTCCACCTCGCACGGCAGCTCCGGGTACTGATCCCGCACCCTCTTCAACGCACCGGACACGGAACCGACGGCCACCACGTGGTTGTCCTTAATCAGTGCTTCATCGCCCAAAGCGTAGCGGTGGTTAATTCCGCCGCCGCAGGTCACAGAATACTTTTCCAGGTTGCGCAGACCCGGCAGTGTCTTTCGGGAATCGCGCACCCGCGCACCGGTGCCGATAATCGCGTCAGCCCACTGGCGCGTCGCAGTAGCTACACCACTGGCGTGCGTGAGGATATTCAGCATTGTCCGCTCAGCAGTCAGCAACCCCCGAGTCGGCGCAGAAATCGTTGCCAGCACTGTGCCAGGACGCACCAGGGTGCCATCTTCAACGTGCTTTTCGACGGTGAACTCACCCGAGATGACCTCCTGCAGCGTCCACTCCACCGCATCGATTGCCGCGATAACGCCCTCTTGCCGGGCCACCAGGCGGGCGAGTGCCTGCGCAGATGCCGAGACTGTCGACAGCGAGGTCACATCCGGCCCGAAGCTCATATCTTCCTGCAGTGCCGTCCGAATGAGGCCACGGGTGATGTTTTCGTTCAGCACCCCGCGCAGAGTGTCCTTCTCAAGAGTCATGGCTAGCTAATCCCTGTCCTTTTCAAACCAAGTGTGGCACCCCAAAGTATATGGTCGTGCCAATGCCGCTTCGACGACTTTCCTTGCGGCTACGACCTGAACCGATTGCGGGAGCCGATCGATAACCGCCAACGTCTGCCGCAAACTCTGCTCATTGCGCGTTACACCAGCGCCTTCCTGCATCGCCGTCTGCAACCGGAAAAGCTGACGCGGCTCCAGTTCTGGCCGTAGCTGCGGCAGGCTTTCAACGGCCGCTGCGAATTCCTCGTCCCCGACCGGCACAGCGTGTGTTTCAGCGACTTTTTCGGCCACCCGCTTGCCGACGACCAGTCCCTCCAGCAACGAATTGGAAGCCAACCTGTTGGCACCGTGAAGTCCCGTCGCGGAGCATTCGCCGGCCGCAAAGAGACCCGGCACGCTAGTTGCACCGAATGGGTCGACGGCAATGCCACCACAGGTGTAGTGGACCGCCGGTGCCACGGGAATGAGGTCCTTGGTCGGATCAATCTCCGCTGCGGTCAGGCCCGCTGTGATCGTCGGAAAGCGGGCGGCGAAGTTGTCGATGTGACGTGCGTCGAGGAAGACGTGGTCCTCGCCGAGCTCGCGCATGCGGGTCGCGATGGCGCGCGAGACGATATCGCGCGGAGCCAGGTCCCCGCGAGGGTCAACGCCGGCGGTCACACTGTTGCCCCGGGAGTCGACGAGAATGGCTCCTTCACCACGGACCGCCTCGCTGATGAGATGGCGTCGGCCGGTGCCGTCTGATGCCGAGCGCTCGTCATAGAGCACTGTCGGGTGGAACTGGATGAATTCCATGTCCCGAATCTCCGCACCGGCATCGGAGGCCATGCCGATAGCCTCACCGCGGGCGCCCGAGGGGGCCGTGGTCGCACGGTAAATATGGCCCACGCCACCGGTAGCCAGCAGAGTGGCGCCTGCGCGAATAGCGCCGCCACCACGGGGATCCGCTACCAGCGCCCCCAGCACGCGGCCGCCTTTGCCAGCGATGAGCTGGCGCGCTGTAGCGTTTTGCAGTACTCGCACGCCGGTGACTGAGGCCTCTAGAGCGCGCTCGATTTCAGCACCAGTGGCGTCACCGCCGGCATGAATGATGCGCCGCGTGTGGTGTCCGCCCTCTTTAGTGCGGGAATAAACGGCCGGGTTATCCGGTGCCGGGTCGAATGTAGCGCCTAGCCCGATTAGCCACTCGGTCGCCGCAGCGCCGGCGCGGATGATGGAAGCCACAGCCTCTTCATCGCCGTGTCCGGCACCGGCATCGAGAGTATCCGCGATATGGGAATCAGTGGTGTCGTCGAACCCGTTGGCCACATGGCCGCTGGGGTCGTCGTCAAGCCCGACGACCGCGAGCCCGCCCTGGGCGAGATTCGTGGCAGCATCGGCGAAACGCAGCTGTTTGCGGGCACCGACGCGCCACTCGACGCTGTCGATAACCAGCACGTCGAGGCCGAGCTCAAGAGCCCGACGCGCAGCACTGAGCCCTGCGACTCCCCCGCCGATGACGAGGAAGTCACACGTCAGTGTCCAACTGTCGAATGATGGGCGCAGACCAAACGTGTTACTCGCCTCCGCCTGGGTTACCGATGGCGATCATGCGCTCGACCGAAGCGCGCGCCTTGTCGGCGACATCCGGCTCGACATCGACTTCATCAGTGCCCTCAACGAGGCAGCGCAGCAGAGCCGCCGGAGTGATGAGCTTCATGTACGAGCAGGAAGCGCGGTCGTTGACCGGCTCAAAGTCGACATCCGGTGCGGCCTTGCGCAGCTGGTGGAGCATGCCCACCTCAGTGGCCACGAGCACCTTGCCGTTGGGCTTGTTCTCCTTCAGCTTCTGCGCCTCGGTCAGCATCTCGCCGGTGGAGAGCATCTGCACGCGCTCGGGCTCGATGGTGCCTTCACCTGCGAGGTAAATCGCAGAGTTCGCGCAACCGCACTCCGGGTGAATGAACAGCTGCGAATCGGCGTTCTCTTCCGCGCGGTGCGCGAGTTCCTCACCGTTGATGTTGGCGTGGACGTGGCACTCACCAGCCCATACCTTGATGTTGTCGCGGCCGGTCTCACGGCGGACGTGTGCGCCGAGGAACTGATCCGGGTTGAACAGGATCTCCTGGTCTTCCGGGATGGACTTGACCACGTCGACGGCGTTGGAGGAAGTACAGCAGATGTCGGTCAGAGCCTTTACGTCTGCCGTGGTGTTGACGTAGCTGACTACCAGTGCGCCGGGATTCTCTGCCTTCCACTCGGCCAGTTCATCTGCGGTGATGGAGTCCGCCAGGGAGCAGCCGGCGCGCTCGTCCGGAATAAGGACGGTCTTCTCTGGGCTCAGAATTTTGGCGGTTTCCGCCATGAAGTGGACACCACAGAAGACGATGACGTCAGCATCGGTTTCCGCAGCGATGCGGGAAAGTCCGAGGGAGTCGCCTGTGTAATCGGCAATATCCTGAATCTCCGGCAGCTGGTAGTTGTGCGCAAGAATTACGGCATTGCGTTCGCGGGCGAGGCGCTTAATCTCCTGGGCCCAGCGCTCATCTGCAATTACGCCACCGTAGCGGCCATCTTTATCGACTACCGATTCGTACAGATCCGATTCAAGGCGCGGCAGGCTGGAAGCATTGGCCGCAAGGCTGGTATTCACGGAAAACTACGTCCTTACTTCAATGGGCTGCGGCTACGACCGGAGAAAACGCCGTCACCGTTACCGGCAACGGTCCCCGGAGGCATTCGCAGCGGACTCAAACGGGCAAGTGCAAGAGACCTAAGCTCGCCGCACAATATCGAAAAAGCCCCTAAATCGGGGCGAATACTGACATCGAAGACGAACCTATTTCCCAAAATTGTAAGGCTTGTATAAGCCTATTTCCCAATAACTACCCCTGTTCAGTAGGAAATAGTGCTTTACGACGGACCCCGCGCAGAACCTCACTGTCTCACTTAGTGACCGAATCTGCGTCCGCAACATTGTCCGCAGCGCTCTCGTTACCTTCCGTGAAGTCCGTTTGGAACAACACCCGGGACCACAGTGCGAGCATGGCAACCAGTGGCGCGACCAGCAGCGCTACATAGGTCTTGAAGTCCGGAATCACCGAGAACTTATCGCCCGGCTGCATTCCCGCCAGATCCGGCTGGAGCAATGCCGCAACCGACTGACCGACGAGGTACGTCACTGCTGCGCTCATCAACGCGGAGAAACCTGCCCAGCCAATTGCTGTGAGCATCTGCACAGGGGTCGTGATGGCACGATTTCGGAACGTAGTAATTCCCAGCACCAGGCCGCTGATGGCAGTGACAGCAACAAACCAGAGCAGCCCGATAAAACCAGCGTCAACGGTTTCTTGAATAATCGCTAGTTGGTTATCCGGGAGCATTTGCACTTGCTGCTTGGGGCGTAGGAATGCCCAGGCCACTCCGGCTATCGTTCCCGTTACGACGGAGAAGAGAACAATACCCGAGGCCATTGCCACGCTCTGCTTTTCAACGTGTGGGACTCGGGTATTTTTCATAGTCATAGTTGACTAACTTACCTCACGGCGCACATCCGGTACTAGCGTGCCCGAATGGCGCACTAGCACAATCAGCGCCTTTTATCGCTGCTCCAACATAACGGAGTCCACTTCGCCGTGGCGCGAGCACTTTGCAGTCCAGCCGTCCGGACGCACCTGCACCACCATCCGGCGCCCACAGAGCTGGCAGAACCGAGGCGCCTCCAGTCCAGCTTTTGCACCATAGGAGCGTTCGCGCACTTCACCAGCTTCGAGGTCGGCGCCGGTAAAAGGATCGAACTTGGGCTCATCTCCCAGCACCATGGCCTGGAGCAGCTCTGTGGAGTCGACTTTCTTACTCCGCGGCGAGCGCGGGCTAGATGTCCGAGGCTTAGACAGTTGCATTGAGGGCCTTAATTGGGAGTCGTACCTTGCCAAGCATGTCCAGGTCCTGCTCCGCCGGACGGCCCAGAGTGGTCAGGTAATTACCGACAATGACAGCGTTGATACCGCCGAGTAGCCCCTTTTCTGCGCCCAGGTCGCCCAGGGTGAGCTCACGACCGCCAGCAAAACGCAGGATGGTCTTCGGCAGTGCCAGACGGAAGGCACCGATGGCACGCAGTGCGTCCTTGGCTGGCATCGGCTCGCGACCGGCGAACGGAGTGCCCGGGCGCGGGTCGAGGAAGTTCATCGGCACCTCGGTCGGGTTGAGAGCTGCCAGGTCCTGAGCGAACTCGGCACGCTGCTCAAGGGTCTCTCCCATACCCAGGATGCCGCCACAGCAGACCTCCATGCCGGCTTCGCCGACCATACGCAGGGTGTCATGGCGCTCTTCCCAAGTGTGGGTGGTCACGACCTGCGGGAAGTAGCTCTTGGCGGTCTCGAGGTTGTGGTTGTAGCGGTGAATACCAGCCTTGGCCAGGCGATCTACCTGCTCCTGCGTCAGAATGCCCATAGAGGCGGCCACATTAATGTCCACCTCTGCCTGAATGGCGGCGACAGCCTGTTCCATCTGGCTGAGCAGTCGCTCGTCCGGCCCCTTTACTGCAGCAACGATGCAGAACTCAGTCGCACCCGACTTTGCGGTCTGCTTAGCGGCGTCCACCAGCGCCGGGATATCCAGCCATGCCGAACGCACCGGGGACTCGAACAGACCCGACTGCGAACAGAAGTGGCAGTCCTCTGGGCAGCCGCCAGTCTTCAGCGAGATAATGCCTTCAACCTCGACCTCTTCGCCGCACCACTTCAAGCGCACCTCGTGAGCCAGCGCCAGCAGATCCTCGATGCTGTCGTCATCGAGATTGAGAACTGCCAGGGTCTCCTCATAGTTCAGCCCCTCACCGCGGCCGAGCACCTTTTCTCGGGCGAGTTCCAAAATGTCCTGCTGCTGTTGAGTCATGGGGGGTGACGCTCCTTGAGGCTGGGGATAAAACTTGAACACCGTTTCAGAAGTTGTTCAGTTATCAAACTTAATACCGCAGCTACAGAATGTCGAACAGGGTTCAATTCCCGTCGTGTCGCGGATTTACGCTCCCCATTTCAGCCTTGAGACATCTTCCAGATGATTCTTCTTTCGTCTACGGTAGGCAGTGTGCAATTGACCAAGGACATCATTGTCGACGCAGCTCTCACCATTCTCAACGAGTACGGACTCGGCGATCTCACGATCCGCCGCCTGACTCGCCACTTGGGTACCGCCGCTGGCGCAATGTACTGGCACTACCCTTCCAAGCAGGCACTGCTGGGTGCCGTCGCTGACCGCATCTTGGCTCCCTGCACAGAGTTTTCCGCCACCGGCGATTGGCGTGCCGACATCGAAGCCGTCGCCGAGCTGCTCTACTCCTGCCTCACCGCTCATCGGGATGGCGCCGAGGTCGTCTCGGCCGCACTCGCTACGGGCACCGCCACGATTCGCCCCGAACAACTGCTTGCCGACGCCCTGGAGAATGCACCCGAAACCTCCATTAACACCCCCTCAGCGGCTGATACCGCGTCTGTCCTCGTGTACTTCATTCTCGGTGCGACAGTCGACCAGCAGACAGCCATCGCGCTTGACCTGAACGGCGCCAAGGGCGTTTCCAACAATGGTGATGCCAGTGGCGAGAACACCGCCGGTAAGGACGCTGAGGTCGAGATTTCCTCTGAAGATACGGCTACACAGACAAAAGAGCTCGGCCGCCAGCGCATTGCACTGGGAACCGAGCTCTTTATCGCCGGAATTGCGGGGGTTGCGGAGACTAAGGGGATTGCAGGTCAGTAAGCCCCGCTGAAACAATCACGCTCACGGTCAAGCCCCGGCGCTAGAGCACCAGAGCTGCTACCCAACCAGCTGCCAGCAGCGGCAGGTTGAAGTGCAGGAAGGTCGGAATAACCGAATCGCGAATGTGGTCGTGCTGCCCGTCGGCATTGAGACCCATCGTCGGGCCGAGCGTCGAGTCCGATGCCGGCGAACCAGCATCGCCCAGAGCACCTGCAGTACCAATGATGGCGACGGTAGCCATCGGCGAGAAGCCCAGCGACAGACACAACGGCACATAGATGATGGCGATAATCGGCAACGTCGAGAAGGACGAACCAATACCCATCGTGACCACCAGACCAACGACCAGCATGGCGAATGCAGCGGCAGGCTTGTTGCCCGCAAACAGCTCTGCAGTAGCGGTCACCAGCGGCTCGATCTGGCCGGACTCCGACATCACCGAGGCGAAGCCCTGTGCAGAAATCATGATGAAACCAATCAGGGCCATCATCTTCATACCGGCGGTGAACACGTCGTCCGCCTCACGCCAGCGCACGGCACCGGTGAGCATGAAGATTGCCAGACCAGTGAGTGCACCAATCAGCAACGGATCGGCATCGGTCCCCATAGAATTCATCACAATCTGGACGACGAAAGTCACCACGATTGCAACGAGAGCAACGATAACTCGGTACTTCGACACCGGTTCGTCAGACTGGGATTCCGTATGTGAGGACTGGGCAATCGGCCGATCTTCGTAATGCCGTGGCTTCCGGTAGGAGAAAAACACGGCAATAGCAAGACCGGCCAGCATGCCGAGAGCCGGAATGCCCATCGTCATCATGATGTTGATATTGGAAACATCAAGGCCAGCATTCTCGATGTTCCCCAGCAGGATGTCGTTCAGGAAGATAGAACCGAATCCGACCGGAACCCACATGTAGGTGGTGACCAAACCGAAGGTCATCACACTGGTAATCATTCGGCGGTCGATGTTGAGGCGGTTAAATACCGGCAACAGCGGCGGAATAATCAGCGGGATAAACGCAATGTGAACTGGGATGAGGTTCTGCGACATGATTGCCATGGCCAAAATGCCGGCGACCATACCCCACTTGGTCCATGCCTCTGCCTTAGATTTAGCGCCTTCATCCTCCGTGCCGATCTTGGCAATCAGCCAATCGGCCAGCAGTTTGGGCAGCCCGGAGGATGCCACTGCCATGGCAAAGGCACCCAGCATGGCATAGCTCAGGGCAATCTTCGCACCACCAGAGAGGCCTTCCTGGAAGGCAACCATTGTGGCATCGAGCCCCATACCGGCGGAAAGACCACCGACCAAGGCGCCAATAAACAGCGCTAGCACAACGTGTACCCGGCAGACCGCCAGGATTAGCATCACCAAAACGGCGAGAAGAACGGCATTCATAAGGAAAATATTAAGGCAACCTTAAGTATTTCCAGCAACCGGGGTTAGAAAGATTTCACCCCAAAATCTCTACACCCCGGCTAATGCGGCTAATCAATCGAGACGAGTCCCTGGCCACCCTGCACTGCGTCGCCGACTTCAACTTGAATAGAGCCGACAGTGCCTGCAGCCGGGGCCGTAATCTCGGTTTCCATCTTCATTGCCTCGAGAATGAGCAGCACCTCCCCAGCCTCAATCTTCTGGCCTTCCTCGACCAAAATCTTGCTGACCGAACCTGCCAGTGGCGCCACCACCGAATTGGCGGAGACACCCGAGACACTAGCGGTGGCCGGCTCAACGGAAGCGCTCGACGATCCACCCAACACGATGGGCGAAAGACGCTTGGGCTCCTCAACTACTTCGACGTCGACATCGTAGGCAATGCCGCCGACAGTCACTTTCAATTTCATGGCTCAACAATCCTCACGTAGCAAAAGTCAATGAGTCAGACTCAATTAAGTCGGTTATCGAAAATTTCCAACTAACGCAGGTTGCGCTGCTGCTGGATCTGGCGTCCCTGCGCAGCCCACGTCTTATGGCGGTTGTATCGAATTGCCTTCACCTTGCCGCGATTGCCCAGGTACGCAGACACCGCTGCCGAAATGGCGATGACAGTATCCTCGGGGATATCTGCGTCCACGCGTTTGCGCAGTTCAGCCAACTCGCTTTCTGCCTGATTCAGGCGTGCCGTGGCTTTCTGCAAGCTTGTCGAGGTCGCATCCAACCGGTCGTTCAGTTCAGCGACGAGCGCTCGCAGCTCCTTAATCTCACCGATGCCGTCAGACATTACTGTGGCCCCAATCCGTGCTTCTTGGCCGGGCGAACCTCGCGCTTGTTACGCAGAACCGACAGTGCGTCAGCCACACGCAGGCGGGTTTCCGCCGGGTCAATCACGTCGTCGACCAGTCCGCGCGAGGCGGCGACATACGGCGTCGAGAAGCGTGTCTTGTATTCGGCGATACGCTCGTCGCGCACGCGCGCCTGCTCTTCCTCGTCGCCCGCGGCGGCAATTTCCTTTCGGAAGACCACGTTGACCGCCCCCTCTGCGCCCATCACCGCAATTTCCGCGGTCGGCCATGCGAATACGTAATCCGCGCCGAGGTCCTTCGAGCACATCGCCAGGTACGCACCGCCGTAGGCCTTACGCATGACGACGGTCACCTTGGGCACAGACGCTGCGGAGTATGCGTAGAGCATCTTTGCGCCGTGGCGAATGATGCCGCCGTGCTCCTGAGTGACGCCCGGCATAAAGCCAGGAACGTCAACCAGGGTGACCAGCGGGATATTAAAGGCATTGCAGAAGCGGATGAACTTTGCGCCCTTGTCCGAGGAATTAATGTCCAGCACACCGGACATCACGTTCGGCTGGTTGGCGACAAAGCCCACGGTACGGCCCAAAACGCGCCCAAAGCCGACAACCAGGTTGGTGGCAAAACCCGCCTGGCATTCGAGGAAGTCTCCATTGTCGGCGATACGGATGATGACCTCGCGGACGTCGTAGCCCTTCTTGCCATCGACGGGGACGATGTCGCGGAGCTCTGGATCCGGCTCGGCGTCGAATACCGGATCCACGATCGGCGGCTCTTCCGTGTTGTTCTGTGGCAGGAAGCTTAAGAGCTTCTGCGCAATCAGGATGGCCTGCTCGTCATCGTCGGCAACGAAGTCAATATTGCCGGCCTTGGCCATGTGCGCATCAGCGCCACCGAGCTGCTCGGAGGTAACTTCCTCGCCGGTCACAGACTTAATAACGCCCGGGCCGGTGATGAACATCTGCGCCTTGCGAGTCTGAATGATGAAGTCGGTCAGCGCTGGCGAGTAGGCAGCGCCACCAGCACATGGGCCTGCAATGATGGAAATCTGCGGCACCAGACCGGATAGCCACACGTTGTTGTAGAAGACCTGGCCATAGCCCGACAGAGAGTCAATCCCCTCTTGAATGCGAGCGCCACCGGAGTCGTTGATGAAAACGAACGGAGTGCCGTTGTCGGCAGCAGCGCGCATGGTGGCCGCAACCTTGCGGGACTGCGTTTCACCAGCGGAGCCACCCATGACCGTGAAGTCCTGGGAGGCCACGTGTACTGCCCGGCCGAGAACCGCGGCAGTGCCGGTGACCACGCCGTCGGCAGGCGCGTCGGCAGTATCCATGCCGAAGTCGGTGGTGCGGTGAGTCATGAACATCCCGGTTTCACGGAAAGTGCCCTCGTCGACGAAGTTGTCGATACGCTCGCGGGCAGTCATCTTCCCACGTTCGTGCTGCTTGGCCTGGCGGGCTTCACCGCCACCGGCCTCAACACGACGACGCTGAGCATCCAAATAATCCAGGCGCTCCGCCATCGAGGCATCGACGCCCGGCGCGACGGCACCCGCCGGATTCGGCTGGTTTGCTGAACTTTGCGACATTGCTATCTCTTCTCCCGATGTTCCTAGGCGGGTTCCACCTGGACGGTCTGTGAGCGACCGCCAACGGTAACCTTGTAGCGAATTGGCTCGCGAATGGCATTGGCAGCACCAGAGACCTGCTCCGCCTCGCGCTTGAGCTGTTCGGCAGTCTTACCGACGTTCTTCGGCCCTTCGCCGCGCGTGGTGAAGAATCCCGGTGCGACGGATGGGAACAGTGCGTTGGTCAGGACGTCCTCGGCGGTGCCGTTGTAACCGTCGAGCTCCTTGGCCTGCTCGACCAGGTCGTCCCACTCTGGCTCGAGAAGATCAGCCGGGCGAACCGTGATTTCTTCCTTCTTGGTCTGTTCCGCTGCCTGCTTAATCAGCTCTGGGTTGCGCTCACCCGGGCACTGCCCGTAATAGCCGAGCATGAGGTCAGCGAACTCAGCCGTCATAACCTTGTAGCGTCCCATCAGCACGTTAAACACAGCTTGCGTGCCGACGATCTGCGAGCTCGGAGTCACCAGCGGCGGGTAACCGGCGTCCTTGCGGACAATCGGTACTTCACGCATGACCTCTTCGACGCGGTCGCCCGCGCCCTGGGCCTTGAGCTGGTTTTCCATGTTCGACAACATGCCGCCGGGGATCTGCGACATGAAAATGTCGGTATTGACCAGGGTTTTCGACTCGAACTCTGCGTACTTCGGGCGCACCTTGCGGAAGTGGTCACGAATGGTGATCAGGTTATCCATGTTCAGGTCGGTGGTGTAGTCGGTTCCCTCCAACATTTCCACCAGCGACTCGGTCGGGTTGTGCCCCGGGCCCAGCGACATCGACGAAATTGCCGTGTCCACGACATCCGCCCCAGCTTCGATGGCTTTCATCAAAGTCACCATCGTGACACCGGTGGTCGAGTGACAGTGGACGTTAATCTGGGTGTCCTCGCCGTACGTTTCCTTGATGCCGCGGATGATGTCGTAAGCCGGCTGGGGTTTCAGCAGCGCTGCCATGTCCTTCAACGCAATGGAGTCCGCCCCCATATCCAGTAGACGACCAGCGAGCTTCACGTACCCGTCGACGTCGTGAAGCGGAGACGTCGTGTAGCAGATCGTGCCCTGCGCATGCTTGTCGACGTTCTTGACCGCGCGCATGGCGTGCTCGAGATTGCGTGGGTCGTTGAGCGCGTCGAAAACACGGAATACGTCCATACCGTTTTCAGCAGACTTTTCGACGAACTTGTCAACCACCATGTCCTCGTAGTGGCGGTAACCGAGGAGATTCTGGCCGCGCAGCAGCATTTGCAGGCGGCTGTTCGGCATCAGCTTGCGGAATGTCCGCAGGCGCTCCCAGGGGTCTTCATTAAGGAAGCGGATGCAGGCGTCAAAGGTTGCGCCGCCCCAGCACTCCACACTCCAAAAACCGGCCTTGTCCATTTCTTCACAGACATCGACCATGTCTTCCATAGCCATTCGCGTTGCCATGAGACTCTGATGAGCGTCTCGGAACGCTACTTCCGTTACACCAATGGTTCGTGGACTCATAACTCCAAAAGTAAAGGCCTTTGGGGATCTTCGCGCGTTGGTGACCGCGAATATTGGGGATTCGGCGCCCGCCAAGGTGCGTTTAGAGTGTCAAATTGCCCACTTGCAGGGTTAAATACTTATTTTCACGCGAAGTTTATGCTCTTAATCGTTCGACTCGAATTTTTCCTTGGGGGTCGTTTTTGCGAAGTGCGCTCGACAGATGGGACGGATGGCGCGCCCACACGGGACCGAAAAAGGCTCATGTTTTTTACAAAACGGTTAAGGTAGTCACATGAACCAAGCAAATACAGTCGGCGATTATCAAGTATGGCCGGGTGAGCCTTACCCGCTCGGATCTACCTACGACGGCGCTGGCACCAACTTTGCACTCTTTTCCGACGTTGCGGAAAAGGTTGAGCTTTGTCTGATTAGCGCCGAAGGCGAAGAAACACGCATTGAGTTGGAAGAAGTCGATGCGCATATCTGGCACTGCTACATCCCGTCCATCATGCCGGGCCAGCGCTACGCCTACCGCGTACACGGCCCATTCGATCCGGCCAACGGTAAGCGTTGCGACCCCAACAAGCTGCTGGTCGACCCATACGCCAAGGCTTTCGACGGCGAATTCGACGGTCACCCATCACTGTTCAACTATGACATTCATGACCACTCGAAGCGCAACACCGAGGACAGCCTGGGACACACCATGACCTCCGTGGTCATCAACCCATTCTTCGACTGGGGCGCTGACCGCGCACCTCGCACGCCGTACAACGAGACCGTGATTTACGAGGCCCACGTCAAGGGCATGACCATGACTCACCCGGATATCCCGGAGGAGCTACGTGGTACCTATGCCGGTCTCGCGCATCCGGCGATTATTGACTACCTCAAGGACCTTGGTGTCACGGCTATCGAACTGATGCCGGTCCACCAGTTCCTCCAGGACGACCACCTGCGCGAAAAGGGGCTGCGCAACTACTGGGGCTACAACACCTTCGGCTTCCTGGCACCGCACCAGGACTACTCGGCTTCCCAAAAGCCAGGTGGCGCAGTCAGCGAGTTCAAGGGCATGGTGCGCGCATTTCACGATGCGGGCATTGAGGTCATCCTCGACGTGGTCTACAACCACACCGCCGAGGGCAACCACATGGGCCCAACCATCTGCTTCCGAGGCATCGACAACGAGGCCTACTACCGCCTGGTCGAAGGCGATCGCCAGCACTACATGGACTACACCGGTACCGGTAACTCCCTGAATGTGCGCCACCCACACTCGCTGCAGCTGATTATGGATTCGCTGCGCTACTGGGTCTCCGAGATGCATGTCGACGGCTTCCGCTTCGATTTGGCCTCCACCCTGGCTCGAGAATTCCACGATGTCGATCGACTCTCCGCCTTCTTTGACTTGGTACAGCAGGATCCGATTGTCAGCCAGGTCAAGCTCATCGCAGAACCGTGGGATGTCGGCGAAGGTGGCTACCAGGTCGGTAACTTCCCACCGCAGTGGACTGAATGGAACGGTAAGTACCGCGACACCATCCGCGACTTCTGGCGCGGTGAGCCATCCACGCTCGGCGAGTTCGCTTCACGTATCACCGGTTCCTCGGACCTGTATGCAAACAATGACCGCCGCCCAACTGCGTCGATTAACTTCGTGACCGCGCATGACGGTTTCACCCTCAATGACTTGGTCAGTTACAACGAGAAGCACAATATGGCCAACGGCGAGGACAACCGCGATGGCGAGTCCCACAACCGTTCTTGGAACTGCGGTGTGGAAGGCCCGACCGACGACGAGCGCATCATTTCGCTGCGCGCTCGCCAGCGTCGTAACTTCCTGACCACTCTCCTACTGTCCCAGGGCACTCCAATGATTAGCCACGGTGACGAAATGGGACGTGGCCAGAAGGGCAACAACAACGTCTACTGCCAGGACAACCGTTTGGCCTGGGTCGACTGGAATCAGACTCGCACCAACTCTGAACTGGTCGAATACACCCAGTTCCTGACTGAGCTGCGTGCGGAACACCCAGTCTTCCGACGCCGCCGCTTCCTGCGCGGTGGCCCGCTCGGTGCGGAAACCGACGATCGTGACATTGCCTGGCTGACCTATGAGGGTCGTGTCATGACGACCGATGACTGGAACTTCGACTTCGGCAAGTCGTTGATGGTCTGGCTCAACGGCGATGCCATCACTGAGCCTGACCGCCGAGGTCACAGGATTGAGGATGACTCCTTCCTGCTGTGCTTCAACGCCCACCACGAGGACATCATGTTCCAAATTCCGGGCACCGAATACGCACACAGCTGGGAAGTCATCATCGACACCACAGAGATCACGGGTCGCCCGACCCGCGAGCGCATCGTTGAGCCAGAAGGCGAGCTCCGCGTGCCAGCCCGTTCTACCATCGTGCTGATCGAGCGACACTAGCCGCGTCCGCGTTGGGTGTAGGGGCCTGGGCCTGGGTTGGTTCCTACACAAAAATCCCCTGTCGGCGGAAGGCTTTTCTTCCACTGACAGGGGATTTTCGGCTCTGAGTTCAACTCAAAACAGGGTTTGGGTCAACACAGCACTGCGGGAGCCGAGCTGGCGTGAAGTCTTCTTACGCAGATGCGCGCATATTGAACTCCGCCTGAGAGTTCAACCAGTACTCCGGCTCGGTGTCAAAGTAGTCGGACAGTCGATTTGCGAGGTCAGTAGTGACCGCAGTGCGGCCGGTGCGAAAGCGCTCCAGAGTTGAGCTTGGCACGCCGATGGCAAGAGCCAGTCGGTAGATAGAGAGGTGTCGCGGCTCGAGGAAATTATCGTTCAAGATAGAACCAGGGTGCACAGGATGCGTGCTCAAAATGTTTACTCCTTATTTCATCGCTTCACTGGCATACGTTGTTTCCGCTTTGCCCTACGCTTGAGCTCGAAAGCTCGAACGACCAGTTACCGCCGTTCGTCGAAAAGTATAAGGAGCGCCCGCTCAAAATGCATCCGGACATTTAACCCCCCAAAACATGTGGTTTTCAGGGGTACAGACACCCCCACTGTCCGAACGCTCCATAAATATTCCTATTTTTGTGGGCATTTCCACATTGTCGGAAGCCATGTGTACTCGGCGAGAACCGCAGGTACCGCAGCCTCTATGGGGCTCAATCCGCCATCGGCGCTACCATCTAGTGCATGACTACGACCACGCCATCCTCCGAGTCCGCCGTCGTCTTCGAGCTCACAGGCGACACGGTGACTATTACCGCAGATGGGCTCCGCCTTACCCACACCATCAACACGGCTAGCACCGACCCCGCGAAGCCCCTCCCGCTTGCCGACGTTGCGGAGGTCGCATCGGCAAGTAAAAACGGTGTCTACACTCCGGCCAACCGCTTTTTCCCCGGCACGGTGGACCTCGGAGTAGCTTTGCCAAAGGCCCGTGTGATGCCTCATCGTCAGGCAGCAGCGCAGTTGCTGGCAGACCTCGTGGCGGAGATGGCCAAGAATCCGGAGTTCTACAACTCAGCAGATGCTTTTACTTCCACGTTGATGCCGTGGGTGGCACAGCGTGCGGCGGTCACCGAAGGCGTGAGTGTGGTTGAGGGCGCGGGCGACGTCGTAAAGCAGTCTGTGCCTTTTGCACCGCTTCCTACGGGGGATGAGGTTGCGGCGTCGGACATCGCACCGTTTGCGGCGTTCGATGTAGAGACAGCGAACGAAGACACCGGCTCGATTATTCAGCTTGGCGTTGCGGTCGTGCGTGGCGGGAAGGTGACGGAGCGTTATTCCTGGATGTGCCGTCCGCCAAAGGGGCTGGAGTATTTTGATGAAGCCAATGTCGCGATTCATGGCATCACGGCGGCGGATGTGGCCGGTGAGCCGTCATTTCCGGAGCAGCTGGCGAAGTTTGTTGACGTCGTTGGGGATTTGGACGTAGTTGCTCACAATGCGCGGTTTGATTTCACTGCCCTGTCGCGGGCGTGCCGGGCGGAAGGCATTCCAGCGCCGAAGTTGAATTTTGCGTGTACTTATATGTGGGCTCGGCAGATGCAGTTGGGGCTGCCCAATTTGAAGCTGCCGACGTTGGCGGAGGCCGCGGGGGCGTCGCTGGAGAATCATCATGATGCGACGGCAGATGCGGTCGCATGTGCTGAGGTAGCGCTGTGGTTGATGGAGCAGCAGCGCGCAACATCGGTGGCTGATTTGAGCCAGAAGGTCTCGCTGAGCTTGGGCCAGATTGGCAGTGGACGAGTGCGGATGGTGCGCTATGACCCGGCTGGTGTCGCCAGCACTGGCGCCGGGACCAACGCGGGAACTGGTACTGGTGCTGGTGCGCAATCCGGCAGTTCCGCGCCGTCACGTCGGACGCGTCGCAATGCGAAGTGGGATGCGGCCAAGACACCGGACACCATTCCAGACCCGAATCCGGACGCGGATCCAAGCGGCCTGCTGTACCAGCAGCGGGTGACGCTGACCGGCGATTTTGCCCCGTATGACAAGGGCTTTCTGTGGGATAAGATCGCCTTTGCAGGTGCGAATATCAATAAGGGTGTCACGAAGAAGACGACAATTTTGGTCGCCGGTCCGTGGGATTCGGTGACGTCGAAGGAGAAGAGGGCTCGACAGCTGCAGGCCGAAGGCCAGGAAATCCAGATTTGGACTGAGAAGGAGCTCTTCACCGCACTCGGGCTGAATCCGGAAGAGGATGGCGCGTCCGAAGCAGGAGACACTGCGGAAGGGACACCTAGCGCCAGCGCCGGAAACAACTCCAGTGAGTCGGTTCCGTTGTTCGGTTCTACTTCCCTGCCCGGCGATGACGGAATGCCACCCTTCTAGGCCACGTTCACGAGAAGAAATTCGCATTCGGACGGCAGGCGCAGACTCTGGGGCTAGCTGCTGCCACAGCGGTCAGGCAGCAGCTTTTCCTGGTGGGCGGTATAAAGGGGAACATGAGTCGCCGACCAATTACGTCCACCTACCGTCTCCAACTCCGTGGCCCCAAGGCCGACCCAAACGGGCGCGCTTTCACGTTCGCTGACGCGGCTGAACAGGTCGGCTACTTGGCAGACCTCGGAATTTCACACCTGTATCTGTCGCCTATCCTCACCGCCGTACCGGAGTCTAACCATGGCTACGATGTCATCGATCCGACGACGGTGAACCCGGAGCTCGGCGGCATGGAAGAGCTGCAGAAGCTCGCGCAGGTGGCGCACAAGGCCGGTCTGGGCATCATTATCGACCTGGTACCGAACCACCTCGGTGTTGAGGAGCCTAAGCTCAATGCCTGGTGGTGGGACGTTCTGACCTATGGCAAGGATTCTCAGTTCGAGCCATACTTCGATATCGACTGGCACGAGGACAACGGTGCCAACGGCAAGATGGGGTTGCCGATTCTGGGCTCCCCGGAGGATATCGACAAGCTGGAGCTCGACACGTCTGGTGACGAGCCACTTCTGCGTTACTACGACAACACATTCCCGGTGCGCCCGGGCACCGAGGACGGCACCCCGCAGGAAGTACATGATCGCCAGGCCTATCGCCTGATGTACTGGAAGGACGGGGTCATTGGCTACCGTCGATTCTTCAGCGTCAACGGTCTGGCCGGCATCCGCCAGGAAAACCCGGTGGTATTCGAGCACACACACCGCATCATCCGCGAGCTGCTGGCAGCGGACATCATTGACGGTGTCCGCATTGACCACCCGGATGGCCTCAGCAACCCATTCGGATACCTCAGTGAGCTACGCCGTCTACTCGGCGATGACAAGTGGCTGGTTATCGAGAAGATTCTGGGTGCCGAAGAGCCACTGGATCCGAGGCTCCAGGTTGACGGCACCACGGGTTACGACGCCCTGCGTGAGTTCGACAATGTCTTCGTCAACCGCGACTCCCGAGACGCCATGAGCATGTTGGCTCTGCAGCAGTCCGGCTCGACCTGGGACAAAACTGCCGTGCAGGCAACTGCGCAGGCCCTCAAGCACGATGTCGCAGCGCACGAGTTGGCTGCAGAAGTCCGTCGTCTAGCACGTGCCCTGCGCCGCGATAACTGGTCTATCAGCGGTACCAGCGTCAGCGATGAGGTACTTATCGACACCATCTGCAAGCTGGTCGCTGCCATGCCTGTCTATCGTTCGGACTATGTCTCCCTGTCGCGAGTGGCTTCCACGGTCATTGGTGAAATGGCAGCGCGTTTCCCCTCGCGTGTCTTTGCCCTCGACCTCATTTCGGCAGGTTTGGTAGCCGGTGGTGAGGCCGCCACGCGGTTCGCGCAGGTCTGTGGTGCGGTCATGGCAAAGGGTGTCGAAGACACCACCTTCTACCGCGCCTGCCGCCTGATCAGCCTGAACGAAGTCGGCGGTGATTTGGGTCGCTACGGCATGTCGGCGGCGGAGTTCCACCTGTTGCAGTCGGAACGTGCTCGCCTCTGGCCACGAACCATGACCACGCTGTCCACGCACGACACCAAGCGCGGCGAAGATGTCCGAGCCCGCATTCTCCAGCTCTCCGATGTCTCCGGCGACTGGGCTGAAAATGTCCGCAACTGGATGGCCATCACCCCCGCCCCGGACGATGCCACCGGCTACTTCCTGCTGCAGAACATCATCGGAGTCTGGCCGACCGACGGCGTGATTACCGATGAACTGCGCGAACGCCTCCACGACTACGCCATTAAGGCCATCCGCGAGGCAGATGTGCACACCTCCTGGACGGAGCCGGTCGAGGAGTTCGAACTCGGCATCCGCAGCTGGATTGACGCGCTTCTCGACGGCCCCCTGACCGACTCCATCACAGAGTTCGTCCGCTCCATTGCGCCAGCTGCCCTGACCACGTCACTGTCGCGCAAGCTCCTCCAGCTTGTCGGCCCCGGCATCCCCGATACCTACCAGGGGACGGAGTTCACAGAGGACTCCCTGGTTGATCCTGACAACCGCCGGTTCGTCGACTACGATGCGCGCGTCGCGGCGCTGGATAAGGTTGCTCGCGATGAGGTCACGTCGGTAACTAAGAGTCCAGAGCACCCAGCTGAGCTGCCGGAGGACTTTACGGATGCCGATGCGGACGTCGCAAAGCTGATGGTGACTCACCACGGAGTGAAGCTGCGTGCGGAACGCCCGGAGTCCTTCGTCGGCGGTGCCTACCAGCCAGTATTCGCCGTCGGTGTCGGCGAGCGTCATCTGGTCGGCGCGGCACGTGGACCGAAGGGCGAGCCGGAAGATGTTATCGCGCTGGTGACGCGCCGTCCGCTGGGACTGCAGCGCGAAGGCGGTTGGGGCGACACTACAGTGACACTTCCCAAGGGATTCTGGACCGACCGTTTCACTGGCCATACTTGGTCCGGCACCATCGCCGTGGCTTCTCTGTTCAGCTCCTTCCCAGTAGCACTGCTGGTACGCGAGGACGATGACGATTAATCGAATGAAGGATTCGCTTGCCGACGGTTCCCGCGAGCAGACCCGCAAGGCTCAGTTGGCGGAGGATCGAGAGGTTACACGTGCGCTGCAGTCGAAGTACGACTCGTGGGCAACTCGGCACCCCACTGCCGCGCAGGACTTTGTCGATGCGATTAAAGAAATTCTCTCCGATGCCGGTTTGGCCTTTGACAATGTCACGGCGCGGGTGAAGTCTTTCCGCTCATTGCGGCAGAAGGCCCTGCGTCGTGAAGCGGATGGCAGCTACGTCTACCCTGACCCGTGGCACGATATCCACGACATCATCGGTGTGCGTGTAACCACGTACCATTCGACGGAGATTCCCGCGATCATGGATGCGCTGGGAGATTCGCTGACTGTGCTGCGTAGGATTGACAAAACCGCGGAGACACGAATCAGCGGCCGGTTGGGATACGGCTCCCAGCACTTGATCTGCAAGGTGTCGACGGCGGCGCCGTCAGAGCTAGCTCCATATGCGGATATGCAGTTTGAGGTGCAACTGCGCACTGTGCTGCAGCATGCGTGGGCGGAATTTGAGCACGATATTCGCTATAAGGCCCCTGAGGGAGCGACAGACCCGCGGATTGATCGAGCTTTTGCGCTGGCCGCTGGCCTTATTGAGCTCGCGGATCAGCAGTTCGACCAAGTCGTTGCCGTGCTGGAGGAATCCACGCCGGACGATTCCGCGCAGGGAGAGGGCAAACAGCCCTCAGCTCCGGCAAAGACCACAGCCGATGACATTGTGGTGACTGAGGAAACCCTACCCGGCGTGCTGACGATGCTGCTTCCAGATGCGCCCCGATCGAAATCAGAGCATTACGGCTGGGCAGAAGAACTGCTGGAGCGCAATGGCATCCGCACTGTCGGGCAGCTGCGAGAGCTACTTAATCCGCAGCGCCTCAGCGCGGTAAGCAAGGCCATGAAGTACCGCTTTACCCCAGGTCATGTGCGTGTTATCGATGACCTATTACTAGCGGCTCGCGGTGAAAAGCACATCAAGGCCACTGCGGATACCAGCCATAACCCGAAGCGTCGACCAGCCCGTTTGCGCGCACGGTTGCAGCAACTAGCGGAGGCCGGGATGCCTATGAGCGACGTCCCCGAAGACGATCGAGCTGACGGCGATCGCGCTTCGTAGGCCGCCCGGCACCGCGGTCGCGCGTCGGCATCGATGCGAGAATCTCCTTCGGAGGCGGTGGCGGAGAGTGGTCGATATAGCACTGCCTGGCCACCGGAGCTCCGACCCGCTTCTTCACCGTCTTGGTGACCTCAACAACGTGTTCGCGGTGGTTTGCCCACAGTCGCACTCTGTCCCCGGGGACGACCAGAACTGAGGGTTTCACGGCTTCGCCGTTGACTTTGACGTGGCCGCCACGGCACGCATCTGCGGCCAATGAGCGAGTTTTCAGCAACCTGACCGCCCAAATCCAGGCATCGATACGCACTGGTTCGGTAGACAATTGCTGCTGAGCAGGCATTTACTGCGGATCCTTGTAGTTCACAATCCGCTGAACCTTTTGCCAATTGAGAAAACCACCGACCAGGCCGACTACTGCCAGGATGAGGAATAGGGACATGCTTCCGGCTAGAAGTCCGAGCACTGCACCGCCGACGACACCGCTGCCTGCCCACACAACGGCATTGCGGGAGTACTTTCGCACCGCGTTCTTACGGAGCTCAATGGGGTTCTGAGGTTGGGGCTGAAGATAGCTCATGGAGTACATATTAGAGCGTTCTGGTCGCCCTGACGCATCGCATAGGTCGATAGGGCGTACAATTCGGGAAAAATTTCTACAGCTATAGCAAACCTGCTAGATATTCCTATTTGAGTAGGTAATTAACACAATGGCGTAGGTTGATTGCTAGTGTTAGTCCTATGACAGAAACTGTCCGCCCCCGCCACCGCATGGTCGACCGCGTTGCGGCGATCCTCGAACTCGTTGCGCGCTCTAACGAAGGGCTAACCCTCACTGACATCGCCCACACGCTGAACTATCCGCTCAGTACCACGCAGGGCCTTGTCAATGGTCTGACTGTGACAGGTTACCTTGACGAGTCCAACAAGCGTTACACGCTCGGCATGGCGCCGTTTCTGCTCAATGTCATGGCCGGTCGTCGCATGGTCAACGTTCCGACGGCTGAGCTCGAGGCGATTCACAACGAAACTGGTTTGATTACCGTGCTGGCACTGCCGGTTGGTGGCAAGCTTTTCTACCTCAAAACCGTCGGTGAATCCATGCGCTACCAGTACCTGACGGAGAACTTCCTGCCGCGCTCACTGCTGCGCACCTCTGCAGGTTGGGTTTTGATGAGTCGGTTTGAAAAGCGCGAACTGTGGTCCTACCTGAACTCCGCGCGGCCGGAAGACCAGGTCTATGTGGATGATTTCCTCCGCCAGGCCGGGGAAATCGCTGAGACCGGCGTCTGTGCTGCCCCGGGTATTGCCGAAGGCGGTGGCGTTGACGGTGTCTCTATCGCAGTGGAGGAAGACGGTGCTACTGTCGCCGCAGTCTGCGTCTTCGGCCGGCCGGAAAAGATTGCGGAAAATAAGGACGAACTGGTGGAAATTCTCAAGCGCCATCGCGGCGCACACAACGGCGAGGAGTCCCCGAACCAGGGTTAGTGGCTGTTAGGCGCGCAGCTCCCGCCAGATTTCGCCACCGTCCGTAGACGGCTCGCTAGCTCCCTTAGTCAGCGCCTGCATTTCGCCGTCAAGCTGGGCAATCCCCTCGGCAGTCACCGCGATCGAAAACTCCACGTTCTGGCCCCACCTCGTTTCCACGATCTCATAACCACGAGCACGCAATTCCGCTTCGATGCGACCGGCATCTGCGGCGGAGACACTCACTACTCTCAAGGCTCTTTGCACGCGCCGCATGCGCGTGACTTTTTCTAGACACTCTGAGACCGAATCCGAGTAGGCCCTCACAAGCCCACCCGTGCCCAATTTGATGCCACCAAAATAGCGGATCACTACGGCGGTGACATTCGTCATTCCAGAGCCCTGGAGCACATCGAGCATCGGGCGCCCTGCCGTGCCGCCAGGTTCACCGTCATCTGAAGATCGCTCCACCCGATTCCCTCCGACGACCTCATGAATGTATGCGCTGCAGTGGTGGCGAGCATCCGGGTACTCCGCCTTGGCCAAATTGATGACCTCTCGGGCGCTGTCTTCGTCGTCGGCACGCGCGATCCACGTGATGAAGCGAGATTTCTTAATCTCGATTTCATTCGTGACGATGTCACCGCCGGCGGGGACAATCAGCTCGATGTCGCGCTGGTTCTGCGTCGCTTCGGTCGAAGTGGATGGCTCGGTGGTCATAGTGTCCATTGTTGCGTATGGGCTTCGTGCACACCCAATCACCGCCGCTCGGTACTTTTCTCGACCTCACCTTTGACTCCCCTCGAATCCGCGGTGTTCGAAAACGTTTCCCTGTGCCCATCCGCTGACTGACCTACCATGGTGCCCATGAGCAACTACCGAGTCTGGGCCCCGTACGCTTCCGAAGTTCGTCTGCTGTTGGGCAATCCTGACGCGCCGGCGATTTTTGATATGCATCCCATCGCTGACGCGACCGATGACTACGGCGCCAACTCTGGTTGGTTTGAAGCTGATGTGGCTCGCACACCGGGGGATCGCTACGCCTTTTCGCTGCGGGCACATGCGGGATACGGCGCGCCTGACGACGAATCGGGGGACCACTCCTCCCCCGCTGTCGGTGACTGGACAATACCGCTGCCAGATCCGCGTTCCCAGTCGCAGCCGGATGGTCCGCATGGTTTCTCCGAGGTCGTTGACCTGGGTGCCTATAAGTGGAAGGACTCGGCCTGGTCGGGCCGGATTCTGCCAGGAGGTCTGATTTATGAGCTGCATGTGGGCACCTTCAGCGATTCTGGTGATTTCGAAGGTTTGGTGGAACATCTAGACCATCTGATTGAGCTGGGGGTAACACATATTGAGCTGATGCCAGTGCAGCCTTTCGGTGGTGACCGTAATTGGGGCTATGACGGTGTGTCCTGGCACAGCGTGCACGAGGGCTACGGTGGCCCGCGGGGTCTACAGAAGCTGATTGATACGTGCCACCGAAAGGGTTTGGCTGTCATCTTGGATGTGGTCTTTAACCACTTTGGTCCAGACGGCAACTATGTGGGATTTTTCGGCCCCTACACCGCTGGTGGCTCGACGGGTTGGGGTGAGGTTGTCAATCTCACTGGCGACAACTCTGATGAGGTGCGTGCGTATATTTTGGATGCAGTGCGCCAATGGCTGGTGGATTACCACGTCGACGGTCTTCGTCTGGACGCGGTCCATGCCCTGCATGACGAGGGGGCATTCCACATTCTGGAGCAGATGCAGGTTGTCGCAGACACTGTCGCAGCCGAGACTGGTATTCCGCGTTCTTTGATTGCAGAGTCCGACCAGAATGATCCGCGTTTGGTCCGCCCGCGCGCTGCAGGTGGCTTTGGCCTCAACGCTCAGTGGGATGATGACGTCCACCATGCACTGCACACGCTGGTCTCTGGCGAGGACCACGCCTACTACTCAGACTTTGGGTCGGTGGAAGCGCTAGCTAGTGCTTTGGAAACTGGCTTCTGGCATACGGGCACAATGTCGACGTTCCGTGGTCGCACTCATGGTCGTCTCTTCGACCTGTCTGTACAGCCCATGCATGCTTTCGTAACGTACACGACCACACATGATCAAACGGGAAACCGCGCTGTCGGTGACCGTCCGTCGATGAACCTCACTCCGGCGCAGCAGGTTTTAAAGGCAGCAGTTATCGCCTGCAGTCCTTTCACCCCGATGCTCTTCCAAGGTGAGGAATGGGGCGCCTCTACCCCGTTTGCTTTCTTCTGTTCCCATGAAGATCCGGAGCTGCAACGGCTCACGCGCGAGGGACGCCTACGTGAGTTTGCCCGTGCCGGGTGGGATCCGAAGGAGGTATCCGACCCATCGGATCCAGAGACCTTCCACCACTCGAAGCTCAATTGGCAGGAGGTCTCGGAGGGCTCGCACGCCACTATTCTGGCGGCCTACCGCGATCTCTTCGCGCTGCGGAAGTCCCACCCGTCGCTTCGCACTCCCTGGTCGGCATCTGTGGTGACTGAGTATGACGAGGACAATCGTTGCCTCGTCGTTGTGCGCAGCCAGGATGAGCGCGAAATGGGTGCCCGAAACTCGGATGCCTTTGAAACTGTCGCTTTGGTGGCGAATTTCTCCGACGCCGAAACCAGCGTCAGCCTGGATTCCGAGTTCGGTTCCGCCCACCTGCTGCACACTTTTGAAGACGCAGCAGCCAGCATCGTCAATGACGAAGCTGCCGGTCCCGAAATCTCGCTTCCAGCGTGGGGCTACGCTGTCGTCTCGCTCAGCTAGTCAGCCGGACTTTCAGCCTCGGTGTCGGACTCTTCCTCATCCGCCGCACCCGACTCGGGTGCTGGCCACGGCAACTCGGTGACATCACCGTGGAGGACGTGAGCCACCAACGCGTCTGCGATGAGAATATCGCTCATCACCAACGTCGGAACCAGGTCCGCCAGCTGAGCCCACATCGGAATCAGCTCACGGACAGCGGCGACACTGGCATCAGAGTTCTCAACCTGAGTACGAGCCAATACGCGGGCAGCCACTGCAATAAGCAGTGACGTTCCCGGCACCAGAGTCCAGTGCAGCGAAGGATCATCCGCATCGATGCCGTCGAGCTTGTGGAAGCGCACATTGACCGCCTTGCGCAGTCGTGGAGACGCCTTCGACACCGTCTTAAACAACACTCGAGAGGCGGCGGCAAGCTGGGTCATGACACCGGATTCCACAATCTCAGCACGATTGCGTACCACTTCGTAGATTGCGGTGAAGCGAGCGTCATCGTCGGTCAGCGGACCCGGGACCATGCGGTAAGGATCAAAGACCTGCGACAGAATAGCGCTGGCCTGTGCTTCCGGCAGCGAGGTAATCTGCACCGAGCTCTGGTCGATAGTAGCGGACTCCAGGGTGGTGTCCTGGCCGCTGGCAGCAATGTCCAGCAGTCCCTGGCCACCAGTTGTGCGCAGGTAGTCCAGCTGACGAGAACGGTCCACGCTCTCATCAGTGAGATCCGCCAATGCTGCCAATGCACCGAGCCACGGCACACGGCGACGCCCCGGCACTGGCTTAGTAGCGCTGAAGTCTCCCAGCACGAGTCCGGAGGCGATAAACATACCCGGCTGATCGTCGAGCGCGATGACTGAACGGTTCAACGCTGCCAGACCGGCGCGTGGTTCGGCACACAAGATCGCACCCAACCTAGGTGCGGCCAGCAGCGGATTCGCCTGCGCCATGTCGGTTGCACGACCAGCCCGCAAGGTCGCCAGTAGCGTCCACAAACGTGCGAGCTGATCCTGATTTAGCTCGCCCCACAGTTCCTGCGCGCGAGCAACGGGATCGGTGTCCTCGCCATCGAGGTCGATAGCCTCTGCATCATCGACATGATTCAGAATGGTCGACCCGGCCGCCGGCCACTGCGGGTGGCGTTCCTTTTCCACACCGAGAGTCACCTGCGCGACAAATGGGCCGAGGCCGCGGAGTTCGGCGGGAAGCTCGCATTCGCCCTCTACGACTTCCAGGGCGACGGGTTCGCGCCACGGCTGACCGGCGGCCCAGAGCCACAGGGTCATCGGCAAGTGCGAAACGTCGTCAGCGACATCAACCTCGATGATGTCAGTGGCTTCATCGTTGAAGGCAATCTGGCGGATGGCATCGCGGGAGGAAGCCTCCACCAGTGGTACAGACAGGCGCTTCCGTCCCGTCACACGTGTCCAGTCCAAACTGATGCGCAAGGCCTTCAGCAGGGAGATACGGTCGGCAAACTTGCCGAACTCCGCGTAGCCAGTATCGCCGAAACGCTTGATGGGGACGCGACAGATGTCGCGCTCACCGCTGGAAACTGCAATATGCGCATGGCGCAGCTCGCCCGGGGCATTGACGACAATCTTGCCGAAGGCATCGACACGCTTCGGGCGAGTGACCAATGTAGTGGTGCGGCGGGCGACGGATTCGTCGGCAAGCGGAACCTCAAACTGCAGCGTGCCTGGCGTGACCTGCAACTGCAGCCATGCGCCCTCCTCGGTGGAAAGCTCGACGGTACCTGTGACTTCGTCCGCCCCGAGGCGCACGATAGCGGGCTCGGCGTCAAGCGGCTTGTCACCGGAAACAACGCGGATGTCAGCGGGGCTCAGCCCGTCGATGGTTGGGATGCGGAAGCCGTCTCCACCACCGCTGTAAGTAATCGTGAGGTCCGCCTGCTCCGCAATGGCGAAGTGCTTCTGGAAGCTGCGGCCACGCGGATTGACCAGACGAACCACGAACTCGCCGACCCACGGGTAATCGTCATCGGTAAGAATCTCAACCTCGCCACCCGCGGCGGGTACCTCGAGGTCATAGACCATGACGGAATCCGTGGTAAACGCACCATATCCACCAAAATCGGTGACGATAGCACGCCAGGACTCGTCCTTACCGGACAGCGTCGGCGGGAACACAGCGACCGGACCACCGGCGTAAACCGGGGTGCCGTAGGCAGACACCGTGCCGTCGAGACGCGCGTGAGGCATGGTCATTCGCGGTTGACGCTGCGGGGATGCCGACCGAACCTCGCCGGCCGCCCCGGACCGACGAACCTGAACTGCATGAACATCGCGGAGATCGATCTCAGCGACTTGCCACAGCTCCCAGTTAAATGGGCGCGGGTCCGATAGCAATGGCACCTCAGCGCCTGTGACGGGGTCAACGAGTGTGGCATCAACCGGGTAGACCACCGTAGCGGACGTCGAGTGTAGCGAGACCTTGTCTGTGACTGACTGACCGTCGGCACCGAAAATGAGAATCGGGTCCTCAGTGCTAATCGCGGGGACTCGCCAGTGCTTCTCATCGCCGATTTCCACCAGCACATCGCGCACCGGCTCATCGATGGTCACCACTGGACGCGGCAGCGAATCCTGCAGGCCCACCACCGGCGTCGTTGCTACCGTGCCGCCGAAGGTGACACGCCAGGTCCGTCCCGCCGGATCCAGCGGCGTCGGTAGCTGTACGCCAACGGTCTGCGTCAGCTCATCGAAGTACAGCTGCGGGCGGCCGGTCGTTGCCACCACGCCCACGGCTTCACGACGATTCGCAGTACCCGCCGGACGCATACGCAGCTCTTCACGCGCAGCGGCCACCAGCATGGGCGGCAGCCCCGCATCGAGCTGGCCGAGTTCTTCCCGGGCCTCCCAGTTGGCCGGATCGGCAGCGGTGGCAATGGCGTAGCCGAGGGTTGCTTTAAACAACTTGTGTGCCTGACGAGGTGCCGTCCTGGCCAACTGACGCAGCGCCAGCGGGTAGACACCATCTTCCGCCTCTGCGATTTCGGTCAGCAGCTCCTCGAGCAGCGGGTGAACCTTCGAGAGCGCCTGTACCAAGTCATTTGATGAAGGGTCGGATAGCTCCGCTACCCCGGCAAGTTCCTCGCAGCGCTCGATAATCAGTGGCATCACTGATAGCTGCACACCCGCGTGCAGCAGAAGCACCTGCGCTGCCCGCTGCAGCGGATCCGCGTCGGCCTGGCTGCTGTCGACGTCGTTAGGCAAACCAGCATTGGCCAGCATTGTCGGCACTGCGGCGGCGAGGTGCTTGATGAGCGCGCCGGTAGTGTCAGCGTCTGGATCCAGCTGCAGAGCGGCTGGCCAGTCCAGCCACATTTCGCTTGCCGACGCAACACGCGCGGCGCGTCCTACCAGCGAGGCAAGGGTGACCAGCGGGTGATTGTCAACGACACTCTTCGCAGCTTCAATATCGGCGGCAGTACCGCCCGCCAGATGATGGGCCAGGAGCGTTCCCAGGAAGCGGTCGATACGCTCAACCTCGTCCATCGCCAGCCCTGACCAGACAAACAGTGGCTCAACTTTGGCCTGTGTGGCAGATTCCAACAGCCCTGGAATCCGGGTGGCCAGGTCCTGCTCTGCGGCAGCCAGCCACATTTCGACAATCACGGTATTTTCCACTCGGACACCCTGGTCGACACTGCTTGCCCCAGTCATAGTGGGTGGACGCTCCCCTTCGCTACAAAGCTTGCTCGAAAAGATTCATTTAATTAACGGAGCTGGGAGGACTTCCTCGGAGGTTTCCCAGCTGGACCCAGCAAGTCTAGGTCAAAAAGTCATACTCTGGTGTGCCGGGTACCAGTCGGCGGCACTTCAGCGGCGAGGCATCCATGCGCGCCAGCAATTCCTCGAGGTCAGAGGCACGACGTAGCTCAATACCGACAAGAGCCGCGCCAGTTTCGCGGTTGTTGCGTTTGAGGTACTCGAACTGCGAGATGTCGTCATCCGGGCCGAGAACATCGCTGAGGAACATACGCAGCTGGCCGGGCTTCTGCGGGAAGTTGACCAGGAAGTAGTGCTTGAGGCCGCGGTAGACCAGCGAGCGCTCCATGATCTCGGCATAGCGCAGCACGTCGTTATTACCGCCCGAGATGATGCAGACAACAACCTCGTCCGGTTCAAACTGCATCTGCTCCAGAGCTGCCACAGACAGCGCACCGGCCGGCTCAGCGATGATCCCTTCGTTCTGATAGAGATCCAGCTGCGCCTCACAGACCGCGCCCTCCGGCGCAATCATCGGATGAACGCGGTTGCGGTTGGCCTCCAGGATGTGCCATGGCAGGTCACCGAAACGGGCCACCGCGGCGCCATCGACGAACGGATCGGTGTGCCCCAGCGTAATCGGGCCGTTGTTCTCCAGGGCTGCGCGCATGCAGGCCGCACCCGCAGGTTCCACACCCATGACCTGGGTGTTCGGCGACATATCCGACAGGTAAGAGGTGACACCGCTGAGCAGACCACCGCCACCGACCGGTACGCAGATGGTATCCAGAGTCAACCCCTGACCGGAGAGCTGCGCAATAATTTCAGCTGCGACAGTGCCTTGTCCGACGATGGTGTTGAAGGAGTCGAATGGCTCCACCATGGTGGCACCAGTGCGCTGTGCGTCAGCACGCGCCGCAGCGGCGGCCTCATCGAAGGAGTCCCCGACAACGACAATCTCAACGGCATCGCGGCCGTGGTAAGCGATACGGTCGCGCTTCTGCTTCGGCGTGGCATTGGGCACATAGATGCGCCCCTTAATACCCAGCTGACGACAGGCATATGCCACGCCTTGAGCGTGGTTTCCTGCAGATGCCGCAACGACGCCTGCTGCTCGCTCTTCGTCGGTGACCTGAACCATGGCGTTGTAGGCACCGCGAATCTTGTACGAGCGCACGTCCTGGAGGTCTTCCCGCTTGAGGAATACCTTAGCACCGGTGATTTCGGAAAGACGTGGGCTGAACTGCAGCGGAGTGGCCGCAATAACCGAAGAAATTCGTGCCTGCGCAATCTGAATATCGGCCGCGTGGACAAGTCGGCGTTCGGTCTGGGAAGCAGGCACAGAATTCTCACTCATGAGCTATGACTCTACTCGGTCATACAACCGGTTGCGACAATCAGGGCCACGATAAGCTACCCCAAAATGCTGGCCCCAATCGTCGCCTTCAGATCACCAATCAAGCTGGCGTCCCGGTCGACCCGCAAGTGCTCGCCGAGAACCAAAGTGGTGTGGGAATCGCCGTCGACAAGCTTGAGGTAAACGTCGGAGTCGCCTGGGTTGTCCAGCAGTACTGACTTCAGCTTGGCAATCATCTCCGGAGTGCACTGATCAGTGCGCATGGTCAGACGCAGCGGCGCCGAAGTGGAGCCATTACGGCCAAGATCCGGCAGCTTCAGGTCATCACAGACCACACTCATGCGGTCATCGCGGTACTGAACGCGGGCACGAATAAGCACGATGGCGTCTTCAGCAATGCTGGTGGCAATCATCGCGTAGGTTCTCGCAAAAGCCATAACTTCCACGCGCGCGCCGTTGTGGTCCTCAATACCGATAATCGCCCAGGGCTGGCCGTTCTTATTCACGCGACGGTCAACGCTAGAGACAATGCCACCAATAGTGATTTCGGTGTTGTTAGCGACTTCCCCACCGACGACCGTGGTCAAAGCGGTATCGGTCTGCGCGGCCAGCGATTCTTCGAACCCATCGAGTGGATGACCGGAGACATAGAGGCCCAGCATTTCTCGTTCCAGGGTCAGCTCGTGCTTGCGATCCCACTTTTCATCCGGCACACGGATTTCAAAGATGCTCTCCGATCCGGTGTCCTCTTCCCCACCGAAGCCCGCAAACAGGTCGAACTGTCCCTTGTCTGCAGCCTTCTTGGTCGACAGCACCGAGTCAATGGCCTCTTCGTGAATGAGCGCAAGGCCCTTTCGTGGGTGCCCCAGCGAGTCGAAAGCGCCGGCCTTAATCAACGACTCGGTGATGCGCTTGTTACACGGCAGCGTCTCAATCTTGTCCAGGTAGTCCGAGAACGACGTGAACTTGCCCTTCTCCTCGCGCGTCTTCACAATCGACGCGACCACATCATGGCCGACGTTGCGGATAGCGCCAAGGCCGAAGCGAATATCCTCACCGACCGGCTCGAAGTCCATACCCGACTCATTGACATCCGGCGGCAGCACCTTAATGCCAAGGTGGCGACAGTCCGACAGATAAATAGCCAGCTTGTTCTTATCATCCGCCACCGAGGTCAACAGCGCCGCCATGTACTCAGCGGTGTAGTTGGCCTTCAGATACGCGGTCCAGTAGGACACCAGGCCGTAGCCCGCCGCGTGAGACTTGTTAAACGCGTACGAGGCGAAGGGCAGAATAATATCCCACAGCTTCTGGACAGCATCCTTGGAGAAACCATTCTCCAACATGCCGCCTTCGAAGTTCACGAACTCCTTGGCCAGCACCTCGGGCTTCTTCTTACCCATGGCCTTACGGAAACCATCTGCTTGGCCCGCGGTGTAATTCGCCAGCTTCTGCGAGATCTTCATGATCTGCTCCTGGTACACGATCAGGCCGTGTGTTTCTTCCAGGATTTCTTTCAGCTGCTCATCCAGTTCCGCGTGGATGGCGTTATAAGGCTTGCGACCATTCTTAATATCCGCGTAGTCAAAGTGCGCGTTCACACCCATCGGCCCCGGACGGTACAGCGCCAGCGATGCCACGATGTCGTCGAAACCCGTTGGCTGCATGCGCTTGAGCAGCTCACGCATTCCGCCACCATCGAGCTGGAACACGCCGAGGGTGTCACCACGTGACAGGAGCTCATAGACCTTTGGATCATCGGTCTGAAGGTCATCGAGCAGAACTGTCTCGCCTCGGTTGGACTTGATGTGCTCAATACAGTCACCGATAACCGTCAGGTTTCGAAGCCCCAGGAAGTCCATCTTCAACAGACCGATGGCCTCACACGCCGGATAGTCCCAGCCAGTGATAATCGCGCCGTCAGCCTGTCGCTTCCACATCGGGATGTGATCCAAGAGTGGCACCGACGCCATCACCACGGCACAAGCGTGCACGCCGGTCTGCCTAACGACGCCCTCGAGACCACGGGCTGTCTCGTAAATTCGAGCCACATCCGGGTCGGTTTCAATAAGCTGACGAACCTCGGCGGCCTCGCCGTAGCGTGGGTGCTCCGGGTCGACGATGCCGCTCAGCGGAATGTCCTTAGCCATAATCGCAGGTGGCAGCGCCTTAGTAATGCGGTCTGCAATCTGGTAACCCGGCTGACCGAACTGCACACGCGCCGAGTCCTTCAGAGCCTGCTTGGTCTTCACCGTACCGAAGGTGACCACCTGCGCCACCTTGTCTTCGCCCCAGCGATCTGCCGCGTAGCGAATCATCTCATCGCGGCGGCGGTCATCGAAGTCGATATCGATATCCGGCGCGGACGGACGCTCTGGGTTCAGGAATCGCTCGAAGAGAAGACCGTGCTCAATCGGGTCGATATTGGTAATCCACGTCGCGTATGCAACCAAAGAACCGGCAGCGGAACCACGCCCCGGACCGACCTTGATGCCCACCTCACGGGCATGGCGGATCAACTCCGCCACGATAAGGAAGTACGACGGGTAGCCCTTACCGTCAATCACCTCAATTTCGTACTCCGCGCGCCGGATGTACTCCTCCGGTACCTCGCGCCCTTCAAAGCGCTTGCGCAGCCCCTCCATCACGTTGTGATGCAGCCATGTCGTCGGCGTCTCCCCTTCCGGAACGTCCGCCTTCGGCATGCGATCGTGCGGGTGCTCCTCCCACAGCTCGTCGTAGTCCTCAACGCGCTCTGCGATGAGCAGCGTGTTATCGCAGGCACCCGGGACTAGGTGATCCCAGGTCGCGCGCATTTCTTCGGCGGACTTAATAAAGTAGCCGTCACCGTCGAACTTAAAACGGTCCGGGTCATTGAGCGTCTTACCCGTCTGCACACAGAGCATGGCCTCGTGAGCCTTGGCCTGGTCACGGGTGACATAGTGGCAGTCATTCGTAACCAGCGGCGGCAGGTTCAGCTTCCGGCCAATCTCCAGTAGCTCACTGCGCACACGGGTCTCAATATCCAGCCCGTGATCCATCAGCTCAAGGAAGTAGTTTTCCTTGCCGTAGATGTCCTGCCACATCCCGGCGGCCTGCAGAGCCTCGTCGAACTGCCCCAGGCGCAGACGCGTCTGCACATCACCCGACGGGCAACCAGTGGTCGCGATAATGCCCTCGGCGCGTTCTGCCACCAACTCGGCATCCATACGCGGGTACTTACTAATTTGTCCCTCATACGACGCCATCGACGACAGGTAGAACAGGTTCCGCAGGCCCTGCGCATTCGCAGCCAACATGGTCTGGTGCAAGTAGGAACCGCGACCCGAGACGTCGTCTCGACGCTGATGCGGTTCACCCCACTGAATGCGCTTTTTATTAAAACGGCTCTCCGGCGCCATATATGCCTCAATGCCGATGATTGGCTTGATGCCCTTGGACTTCATCTGCCGATAGAACGCATTCGAGCCAAACATATTGCCATGGTCGGTGACACCGACCGCAGGCATTCCCTGTCGCGCAACCTCGTCGGCAAGCAAATCAATCTTCGCCATACCGTCGAGCATGGAGTACTCGGTGTGATTGTGGAGGTGCACGAAGGAGGAGTTAGCCATGAGTCCAGATTGTAGACAATCCCCCGGACTGAACAAGATTCCTTCGAACACCCAAAATGAAGCAGCCCCTTATGCCTGCACAGTTATAGCTAAAGACGTGTGCAACATCACTCTTACTTTTCCTTTACTTTTCAAAACCAGTTGACAATACTCGACATCACAGTTCGTGAGGAAGTCCTCATATTTCCTCGCGGCCACAAAGAAACGCACCGCCCTCGAGCAAAGAACCAAAGGAGCAATACAGTGTTCGCACCACTTTCCGATGGCCACTTCACCTACTTCCCCAAGCCCGAGCTTGACGAGGTTCTTGCAACCATCGACCGCCGCCCCGTTGCCGCCGGCTACCTCATCGATGGCGATGTCATCACCTCCAACATGGATGCCGCCCGCTACAGCTGGCTGGTCTAAAAAAAGCGCAGACCTGGAAAATTCTGACTTTCTTTTCAAAATCAAAGACAGTACAGGTTTTCAATGATTACGTTTTAGGGCATGAAACTTTCTCGAGCTTCTGCCCCGGAGTCCTCGGGTACATCCCGCCCGGCTCCGACACCGACGTCTCATTTACCCGAGGCGCTGCCGCCGCAGACGTCCCAGACAGCCCGCCCGCCACTAGCTACCGACACGCTGCTTAACTGCACTTCCCTTCCTGCAGTCGTCGTCGACCTCGCGGCGGTCGAAGCCAATGCCCGCGATATGCTCCGCCGTGCAAACGGGATGCCTATCCGCGTGGCCTCGAAATCGATTCGCATTCCACAGCTTATTTCGCACGCCCTGGCCTTCCCCGGTTTCCAGGGCGTGCTGGCATATTCACTGGCAGAGGCGCTGTACCTATTCCGAGAAGGCATTAGTGACGACATCGTCGTCGCCTACCCAACTCTTGACGCCCGCGCTATCTCAGAGCTTGCCGACGATGATGCAGCGCGTGCCGCCATCTGCGTCATGGTTGACCGTCCCGAGCATCTAGAGGCGCTGGCGTCGTCGGCAAGCGAAAATGCGCCAATCCGCGTGTGTATGGACGTCGACGCATCCTTTCGTCCCCTCCCCGGCGTGCATATCGGTACGCTGCGCTCAAGCCTGTTCTCGCCGAAGCAGGCAGCGGCGTTTGCCAAGCAGATTATTGCCCGTCCGGAGCTGCAGCTGGCGGGAATCATGATGTATGAGGGACACATTGCCGGAGTGGGCGATGCCGGAAACTCCCTGCGTGCGCGCGCAATTCGAGTGATGCAGGCCGTCTCAAAGAAGGAATTGGCAAAGCGCCGCGCGAAGGTTGTCGCTGCAGTCGAGAAAGTGGCGGGGCCGCTGGAGTTTGTCAACGGTGGTGGCACGGGGTCGCTGGAGTCGACGTGCGCCGAGGCCGCAGTCACCGAGGCAGCGGCGGGGTCGGGGTTCCTGGCACCAACCCTCTTCGATAACTATCGGGTTAAGGGTCAAAATGTGTGTCTGGCTCGGCGTGTCGCGGGGGTTAGATTTGGCCTTTTTGAATGCCGATTGAGTGGGTGTAGTCGGTGTCGATAGCGTTGTCGTAGAGGGCTGGGCGTCCTGTTTCGTGGTCGGCTTGGTTCTCGGTTTGGGTCAGGGTGGATACTTTGGCGAGTTGGCCCTGGCCCCAGTCGGACTGCCTGGCGATTCGTACTGGATCGTCAGGCAGTTCGGTTTTTAAGTAGAGCCACCAATCCAGCATGCGGCGTTGTCGTTCGCCTGATCTGCCGCGGTGTGTTCTGGCAAGTAGTTTGATCTGGGAGTTGATGCCGCCTTCAAGGCTGTTGGTGGTGGATTTAATCCGGTTTTTCTCCAGCACACCTTCTGGTGGGGTGAGGTAGACAAACAGCAGTTCGGAGCGCCAGAGGTGGTTGAGGCTGTTGTAGGCCTTGCGCACGTTGTGATGTGTCCACGTGCGGGTCCATGTACCTGTTTTAGGGTCTTTGACCGTGGTTTTCTCGTCCATCCAGGAACGGTAGATCGTGGAGAATTCGTGCAGTTGTGCACCCCATGCTGCTGCTTGGTCCAGGGTGGTGATCCGGGTCAGTTTCAGCGCAAGTCGGTAGATGGTGCGCCCGGCATCGGTGCGTGGGTTGGTGGTGGTGTAGCGGCGGACCACGCGTTGGGCGTGGACGAGGCAGCGCTGGATTTTCGTGGTGGGCCAGCACTTTTTGATTGCGCTGTATGCGCCTTGGCCGCCGTCGATGACGGCGATGAGTGGGGCTTCGATGCGTTCAAGCAGCAGTTGGTAGTCGCGGGTGGTTTCGTGTTT